>JBBQJU010000128.1:0-7513 GCA_038326215.1 Gemmatimonadales bacterium
CCCCGCGCGGAGGCGGGGGTTGAAGCGACTGCCATGCAGGTGGTGGAGAAGTCGCAGGCTGCAAGCGGGGCGACAATTCTCTTGGCTGAAGACGAGGCGCAAGTCCGCAAACTGGTGGAGCGGGTGCTGACCAAGCTCGGCTACCTCGTACTCAGCGCGGCGAGTGGCGCCGAGGCGCTGGAGCTGGATGCCCGGCACGAGGGGGCGATCGACATCCTGCTCACGGATATGGTGATGCCGGGAATGGGAGGGGGGGAGTTGTCGCGGCGCATTCGCGAGCGACGGCCGGCGATGAAGGTGCTGCTGATGTCGGGGTACAGCGAAGAGCTGGTGACCGCCGAGCATGGCGACGTCCCGTTTTTGCCGAAGCCGTTCACGCCGGACGAGTTGTCGACGAAGGTGCGGGAGGTGCTGGGAGGGTAGGGCGGGGGTCCAGGGATTCGGTGACCGCCGCGATACCGAACCTCCGTGGGCGGCTCCCCCATCCCACTCGGGCCGCCCCTTGGGGAGTGCGAGTGGGTCCATCCAAGGCAACCCAATCACCCTACCCGGGTAGAACAGTGCAGAACGTTGGCCCCAACCCCCGGTTCCCGTAGATTTCAGGGATGACCACCATGACCGAGCAGACGCCGCCGACCCTGTCGCCCGTCGCCCTCCACGAGGAGCGGCTCCGCGACCCTGCGCTCCGCCCAATCGCCCGGAAGGTGGCGGACGGGATCCGCCTCGACGCCGAGGATGCCCGCGCGCTCTACGCCACCGACGACCTGATCGGCCTCGGGACTCTCGCCGATTACGCCAATCGCCGCAAGAACGGCGACCGCGTCTTCTTCTCGGCCAATCAGCATATCAACCCGACCAACGTCTGCATCCTCCGGAATACCTGCACCTTCTGCTCCTTTGCCCGGATGCCGAACGAGGATGGGCAGTACACCCGGTCGCTCGACGAGGTCTACCACGAGGCGGCCACCGCCATCGGTGGCCCGACCACGGAGTTTCACATCGTCGGGGGGCTGCACCCGAAGCTCCGGCTGTCGTACTACACCGACATGATCCGCGGCCTGAAGGAGCGGCACCCGCACATCCACATCAAGGCGCTCACCGCGGTCGAGATTGCCCACCTCGCCAGGATCGAGAAGAGTTCCATCCGTGACGTGCTGATGGCGCTGAAGGACGCCGGCCTTACCTCGATGCCCGGCGGCGGCGCCGAGGTGTTCTCGACGGCCGTGCGCGCGACGATCGCCGAGCGGAAGCTGACCGGGGGTGAGTGGATCGCGGTCCACCGCGAGGCGCACAGCCTCGGCATTCCGACCAATTGCACCATGCTCTACGGCCACATCGAGACCGCAGACGACCGGATCGAACACCTGACGATGCTGCGCGATCTCCAGGATGAGACCGGCGGCTTCCTGACCTACATTCCCCTCGCCTACCACACCGAGAACAACGAACTCGGTGAGGAACTCGGTCGCGTTGGTACGGCCACAACAGGTTATGAAGACCTGAAGAACATCGCCGTCGGACGGCTCTTTCTCGACAATATTCCTCACGTGAAGACGCACTGGCCGATGGTAACACCGTTCCTGTCGCAGATCGCGCTGTCGTTCGGCTGCGACGACGTGGAAGGCACCGTGGTCTATGAGCGCGTCTATCACGAGGCCGGTGCCACCACGCAGATGCACATGCCCTATGAAGGGCTCGTGGCGCTGATCCGTGACGCCGCCAAGATCCCGGTTGAGCGCAACTCCCTCTACCAGCCGATTCGCACGGACTTCACCGACCTGCAGATGCCGAAGGGCGGAACCTCGCGGATGTCGCTCCCCGTGGTGCACGCGGCGTGAGGCTCGGCCGACTCCCCTGGATCAACACCGCCCCGGTCTTCGCGGCGATGGACCGAGGTGTGGTCTCCTGCGGCGCCGAGGTGGTCACGGCTACCGCCGCCGAGCTGAACGATCTGCTCGCAGCTGGGGAGTTGGACGTCAGCGCCGTCTCGGCCGTCGAGTATGCCCGCGACGCCTCGCTCTACCACCTCTTGCCCAATCTCGCGATTTCCTGCGACGGCCCGGTGCATTCGGTGGCGCTCTTCTCGAAGCGGCCGGTGGCCGAGCTGCATGGGGCCACCGTGCTCCGCACGGCATCGTCGCGGACTTCCGTGCTCCTGCTCGAGCTGCTCTGCCGGCATCGCTGGCAGGTGACGCCGCAGTTCGCGACGGTACGCGCCGAGCCGAACGACCTGGGCGGGCTGCAGGCGCTGCCGCACGACGCGGTTCTGGTCATCGGCGACGCCGCGCTCCACCTCCGCGCCTCGGGGCAGTACCCGGTCTTTGTGGATCTGGGGCAGGCATGGAAAGAGTGGACTGGGCTGCCGTTCGTCTTCGCGGTGTGGGCCGCTCGCCGCGATACGGACCGTACCGACGCGCTGGCGCTCCATGAACGACTCTGCGCCTCGCGCGACTGGGGCGTGGCGCATCTCGACCTCATTGCGGCCGAAGCCGCCGCTCGCACCGGGATTCCCGCGACCACCTGTCGCGCCTACCTCGGCGACCTCGACTACGATCTCTCCTACCGGCACCTCGCGGGGCTCACCGAATTCTTCGGTCGCCTCGCCGCCGACGGACTGGTACCGAATGGCTCTCTCACCTTCCTCACGGCGGCCTGAATGAGCACCGTGGATCGCACCAGCCGTGAGTTCCGCGAGGCGCTCGAGCTCTACCAGCGCGCACCGCTGCTCGAACTCGGGGCCATGGCAGATGCCGTCCGGCACCGGCTGCACCCGGAACCGACGGTCTCCTACATCATCGACCGGAACATCAACTACACCAACGTCTGTGTGGCGGACTGCGCCTTCTGCGCCTTCTACCGCCGGCCGAAGGACAACGAAGGGTACGTTCTCTCCTTCGAGCAAATCGGCGCCAAGATCGACGAGTGCAAGGCGATCGGCGGCGCGCAGATCCTCTTGCAGGGCGGGCACAACCCGTACATTCCGTTCGACTGGTACCTCGAGCTGATGCGCTACATCAAGGCGCATCATCCGATCCATATCCATGGCTTCTCGCCGTCCGAGATCGTGTTCTTCTCGGAGCGCTTCAAGATCGCGATGCCCGATGTGGTGCGTCAGTTGCACGAGGCCGGGCTCGACTCGATTCCGGGCGGCGGTGGCGAGATCCTGGTGGACGAGGTCCGCGCGCGTGTGGCCAAGAAGAAGGCGCAGACCGAGGAATGGCTCGGCGTGCAGGAAGAGGCTCACCGCCAGGGAATGAAGACCTCGGTCACGATGATGTATGGCCTCGGCGAGTCCGATGCCGACCGGATCGAGCACTTCTTCCGGATCCGCGATGTGCAGGCTCGTACCGGCGGCTTCACCGCCTTCATCGCCTGGCCGCTGCAGCCGGAAGGCACGGCGATGAGCGACCGCGTGAAGACCGACGCCGTGACTTACCTGCGCACCCTGGCCACGGCCCGTATTCTGGTCGACAACATCCCCAATATGCAGGCCAGCTGGGTCACGATGGGGCTCAAGGTCGGGCAGATCGCCCTCCGCTTCGGCGCCAACGACTTCGGCTCGCTGATGATGGAGGAGAACGTCGTCTCGGCGGCCGGTACGACCTACCGTGCCACCATTGACGAGATGGAGCGCGCCATCCGCGACGCCGGGATGCATCCCGCCCGCCGGCGGCAGGACTACTCCCTGATCGAAGCCCCACTGGAAGCGGTCGCATGATTCGCGTCGGGATCGGCTACGACTCCCATCGCTTCGGCGCCGGGCGCCCGCTGATCCTCGGTGGCGTCACCATTCCGTATTCGCTCGGACTGATCGGCCATTCCGATGCTGATGCCGTTTCCCATGCGCTCACCGACGCCATCCTTGGCGCCGCGGCGCTCGGCGACATCGGTCGCCTCTTCCCGGATACCGATGCCGCCTATGCGGGCGTCGACTCGATCCCGTTGCTGATTGAGGCGCATCGTCGGGTGGTCGCCGCAGGCTGGACGCTGCAGCAGTGCGACATCACCGTGATCGCGCAGGCTCCGAAGCTGGCGCCGCACGTCCCGGCAATGCAGGCGTGCCTGGCCGACGCACTGGGTGTCGGTGACGGGGCGGTCTCGGTGAAGGCCAAGACCAACGAGGGGATGGGTTTCCTCGGCCGCGGCGAAGGGATCGCCGTGATCGCCGTCGCGACGCTGCGGCCAGTCTGATGGCGGGGATGGTGGAGTGGCTGGCGGGCCTCCCGCCAGTCGCCATCTACGCGGTGATTGCCCTCCTCGCGGCCGTCGAGAACATCTTCCCGCCCTTTCCTGCCGATACCGCGATCGCCCTCGGGGCGTTCCTCTCCTATCGCGGCATCCTCGATGCCCGAATCATCTTCGCGATCACACTCGTCGCCAATGTGGGCGGTGCCATGGGCATGTACTGGCTCGCGGCTCGGCACTCCCACACGCTCTTCGAATCCGGCTTTGCGAAGCGCTTCCTCCCCGAGGAAGGGCTCGCCTTCGTGCGGAAGGAGTACCAGCGCTTCGGGCTGGTTGGCCTCTTCGTCGGGCGACTCCTCCCGGGGTTTCGTGCGGTGGTGGCGCCGTTTACCGGTTTGATCCACCTTGGCCCCTGGCGGGCGCTGGTCCCGATTCTCTTCGCGTCCGCACTCTGGTATGGCGGGATCATCCTCGCGGCGGCAAAGCTCGGCGAGAATTGGGAGACGGTGATGGGCTATGTGAGCCAGTTCAACCGGGTGGCCGGTATCGGTTTGCTGGTGCTGCTCGCCATCGGTGGCTTCCTCTGGTGGCGTCGGCGGACGCGCGTCGCACCATGAGCCTGGGTGACTTGCCCCCGGAGCTCGTGACGGCGTTCCACCTGCCGTCGTTCCGCGACCACCTCTCGCTCGAGGCGGGACATTCGCCCAATACCATCGAGGCGTACCAGCGCGATCTGTCGCGACTCGTCTCGTTTGCGCGGTCGAAGGGGATCACCGAGCCGCGGCAACTCACGACGCCCTTGTTGCGCGAGTTCATTTTCCTGCTCAAGGACCTTGAGCTGAGCGGTGCCACCATCCGTCGCCACGTGTCGTCGGTGCGGACGTGGTTCGCGTTCATGGCAGCGGAGGGGTTGGTCGAGAAGGATCCGAGCGACCGACTCGAAACACCGAAGAAGTGGCGGACGTTGCCCGACACGCTCTCGGTGGAGGAAGTCGATCGACTCCTCGCCGCCCCGCAGGTCGACGAGACGCTCGCCTGGCGGGACCGTGCGATGCTCGAACTGGCGTATGGCGCCGGTCTCCGGGTCTCGGAACTCTGTGGCATGGGGCTCACGGATCTGCTGCTGGGCGATGGCCTGGTACGCGCCTTCGGAAAGGGTCGCAAGGAGCGGCTGGTGCCGATTGGCCGGCCGATCGTGAGTGCGGTGTCAGTGTACCTGCACACCACGCGCGCCGAACTCGACCGGGGAAAGTCGCAAGGAAGGGTGTTCCTGAACGCACGGGGGGAGCCGTTGAGTCGGGTCGGGGCATGGGGGATCGTCAAGAAGCGCGCGGCCCAGGCCGGTATCACCAAGCGGGTGACGCCGCACACCCTGCGGCACTCCTTCGCGACGCACCTGCTGGAAGGTGGCGCTGATCTGCGCGCGGTGCAGGAGATGCTCGGTCACGCCGACCTCTCTACGACGCAGATCTACACGCATGTCGACCGCGATTACCTGCGGAACGTGCACCGCAAATTCCACCCGCGCGGTTAGCGGCTCAGGCACATCCCTCGATCAGGCGTACTTCCGGCAGCCGGCCCGCCCGGAGCGAGGTGACTGTCACGCCATTGGTCTCGAAGATCGTCAGGAAGCCCGGCCGACTCGGGTCAGTGACCACGAGATAGTGCCCGGTCGGTCCCTCATACGGGTGGGGTTCGACGGTCATTCGGTCGCCATAGGCCGCCCGCACCGCTGCCTCGGTGCTCCCGACGCCGATCCCGTCGGGTGTGTGCACACCCTCAGCGTTGATGTCGGCCCGCACGATGGTGTCGCCGGCCAGCATGAACGACACACCCTCAGGCAACGTGGCGAAACGAGCATCGCCGCAGACGTCGCCAGGCTCAAGTCGATCGACGGTGGCCGGGCCAAGAAAGCGCTCGGCGTCGGCGACCGTCATGCCCACCCGCCCGAGACCGACGCCATCGATCTCGAGCTGCCAGCGTGCGACCTTCGGGGCTTTGAGGGTATCACCCAGGTTCCCCCGATCCGCTGACGGCCTCTCCGGCTGGCATCCGGCGAGGAGAAGCACACCCAAGATGGCCATGAGGCTGGGCCATGCAGCCGAGTTCGACTGGCGGCTCATGTTGCCGCCTGCCGGGCCAGCTCCACCAGCGTCCAATACGGCGGCGGGTACCCTCGCTGCTGTTGCCATGTCGCTGCCGCTGCGCGGACCGCCTCGGCGAGCGCGCCATGGCGCGCCGAGTACGCCTGATTGCGAAGTGCCGCGGCCGCCGACATGCCCTCGGGAATCGGGCCGGTCCGCCCGAATTGCCCGAGCACCACGCTGTATCCCTTGGCGAGTCGGCCTGCCGGCAGCTGGTACCACGGCGCGGCCAACAGGTCCCCCCGTTCCGCGCCCTCCAGCATGACGTCGGTCACGGCGTTGTCGATATGATCGCGAAAGAGCAGGGCGGGATCGCGCCACTCGGCGACCACGACCAACTGCGGGTCATATTCGAGGTCGGATGGTTCCTGGGTCTCGAAGTGACGTACCCCGAAGCCGCCGAGCCATCGGCGCAGTCCGGTGCCGCTGATGGTCGAAATCCCCATCCACAGCTCCACGCCCTGATCACGATAGGCGGACGAGGCGACTTCCGAGCAGAAGAGCCGCGAGGGGTCCCGATAATCCATCGCAAAATCGTAGGGAATGTGGGCGGCACGCGCCCGATCACGGATCGCGGTGGCGGCATGGTGTGGCAGCAGCGGGTCGCGTTGCAGCTGCGGGAGGGTTGCCCGGGGCCGGAGGACCATGAGCCGCAGCTTCTTGTCGGCGAGGTACGCCTCGGCTGTGGCGATTGCCACGCCGAGTTCGATGTGGGCCTCGATCACGCTGACCTCGTGGGTCGCGGAATCGATAGAGACCAATCCGACGTGCGAGAAGTTGCCGGGGTAGTCGTTGCCGCGGGCGATCAGCGCCGAAGTGGGATAGCCGCCGCGAGAGACGAGCATGTCGCCCGAATGTAGGCGCACGCCCCGGACCACCGCGCTGGGCGAGGCGGAGGGCTCGTCCACGCCGGCAACCAGCGCCATCGCGACATTGGGGTGCTGCAGCATCACTTCCTCAAGGGCCGCTCGGCTGCCGTAGAGTGCCCGGTAGAGCCGATCACGGGCCGCGCGGGACGACATGTCCCAGGTGCGCGACTGTTCCTTGACCACATTGCGCATGCGCGTGACCGTCGTGGCATACGCCTCGAGCTGCACTGGACAGGCCGCGACTTCCGGCGCAAGGGTAAAGAGCTGTGCTTCGATGCGGTCGAGGATCGGCGCATCCGGTCCGACCGGACCCAC
>JBBQJU010000129.1:0-7494 GCA_038326215.1 Gemmatimonadales bacterium
GTCACCCGTGATGCGGTCGCGCGGGCCCGGAGTGGTGGCGGCGTGACGCTGCTGGAGATGTTGACCTATCGTCGAAAAGGGCATGCCGAACACGACAATCAGAGCTACGTCGCCGCAGGCGAGATCGAGCAGTGGGCTGCCACGAATGATCCGATCGACCGCTACATCGTGCGTTTGACGCAGGAGTTCGGCTTCGCCATGGCGGAGTTGACCGCGGTGGACGACGCCGTCGCGCTCGAGGTCGATACCGCCACCGACCTCGCCGAGCGTTCGCCGGCCTGCGACGGCCCCGACGCCTTGGTGGGCGTGTACGCCGACCCGCCGCGGATGCCTGCCCTCTGGTTCCGCGATGGCGTCGGCAGCGCGGTCACGGCGCACGAGCGCCCCGCCGGGTGGGGGACGCACGATGGCTGAGATCACCTTTCTCGAGGCGATCCGTGAAGGGATCGCGGAAGAGATGGAGCGCGACCCGTCGGTCTTTCTGCTCGGCGAGGACATCGGTGGCTTTGGCGGCGCCTTCAAGGTCACCGAGGGGCTGCAGGCACGCTTCGGGGAGAAGCGGGTCATCGACACGCCCATCTCCGAGGCGGGCATCGTCGGGGCGGCGGCAGGGGCTGCCCACTATGGCATGCGGCCGGTGGTGGAGATGCAGTTCATCGACTTCATCTCCTGCGCCTACGACATGCTCACGAACTACGTCGCGACGGCGCGCTATCGGGCGTTCCTCCCGTGTCCGATGGTTGTCCGCGGCCCGTCCGGCGGCTATGTCCGTGGCGGGCCATTCCACTCGCAGAACCCCGAGGCGGCGTTCCTGCACACGCCGGGGCTCAAGATTGCCTATCCGGCAACCGCCGAGGACGCCAAGGGGCTGATCAAGTCGGCCATTCGGGACGCCGATCCGGTGCTCTTCTTCGAGCACAAGTACCTGTACCGGCGGATCAAGGGGACGATGCCGCCCGGCGACCACCTCGTGCCGTTCGGCAAGGCCCGCGTGGCGAGGGAAGGGAAGGATCTGACCATCGTGACCTACGCGGCGACGGTCTGGAAGGCGCTCGAGGCGGCCGAGCAGCTGGCCGCCGAGGACGGGCTCTCGGTCGAGGTGCTGGACCTCCGGACCTTGCTTCCGATGGACCATGAGGCGATTGTCGCCTCGGTGAAGAAGACCAACCGCGTGCTGATCGTGCACGAGGATACCGTGACGGGCGGCGTGGCCGGCGAAATCACGGCGCAGATCAGTGAACGGTGCTTCGAGTGGCTGGATGCACCGATTCGACGGGTGGCGGCCCATGACGTGCCGCTCCCGTATGCACCGCCGCTGGAGGACTTTGTCCTCCCGCAGACATCAGATATCGTGCGCGCGAGCCGTTGGCTCGCCGCCTACTGAAGACTGGACCAACGAGGGAGTCGGGATGGCCCGCATTGACGTGATCATGCCGCAGATGGGTGAATCCATCACCGAAGGGACGATGTCGCGCTGGATCAAGCAGCTCGGCGATACGGTGAAGCGGGATGAACCGATCTTCGAGATCTCCACCGACAAGGTCGATGCCGAGATTCCGGCGCCGAATGCCGGCGTCCTCATCGAGGTGCTGGTCACCGAAGGGCAGACCGTCTCGGTCGGCACGGTGGTGGCACGCATCGACACCGAGGCCGCCGCCGGGGCCGTCACATCGGCCGCGCCGTCGCCCGCTCCCGCTGCGGCGGCCGCTCCGGTGGCAGCGGCACCGACACCGACACCGGCCGCTCCACCGCCGGCTGCGCCGAAGGCCGCCCCTGCTCCGGCGGCGTCAGGCGCCGACGAAACCGCCGAACAGCGCCTGCAGCGGAAGTCGACGCCGCTGGTCCGCAAGATGGTCGAGGAGCATGGCCTCGACCTGCAGCAGATTCCGGGAAGCGGCTCGGCCGGTCGGGTCACCAAGACCGATGTCATCTCGTTCCTGGAATCGGGTGCGCCGGCCGCGCCGGCTGCCCCCGTCGCGACGCCTGCCGCCGTCGCTCCTGTTGCGCCTGCCGCACCGTCAGCCCCGGCCGCACCGCGGGCACCGGCAGCCGCCGTCGAGGCGTGGGAAGGCGATCGCGTCGAACCATGGGGCCGCGTCCGCAAGCTGACCGCGGACCACATGATCATGTCGCGCCGCGTCTCGGCGCACGTGAATTCGTTGATGGAGATCGACTACACCCATGTCGCCGGCATCCGGAAGCGGCTCAAGGGGGAGTTCGCCGAACGCGGGGTGAACCTCACCTATCTCGCCTTCATCGTGAAGGCGATCGCCGACAACCTCCGTAAGCATCCGGTCGTCAACGCCGCGGTCTCGGGCGACAACACGATCTATCGCCGTGACATCAACGTCGGCATCGCGGTCGCCCTCGACTGGGGATTGATCGTCCCGGTGATCAAGCATGCCGACGAGCTCTCGCTGCTCGGCGTCGCCCGCTCGATTCAGGACCTCGCAGAACGCGCGCGCACCAAGAAGCTTGCCCCGGACGACATCCAGAAGGGCACCTTCACGATCACCAACCCCGGTGGGTTCGGCACCTACGTCGGCACGCCGATCATCAATCAGCCGCAGGTGGCGATTCTCGCGGTCGGGGCGATCGAAAAGCGGCCGTCCGTGATCACTCTGCCCGACGGCAGCGATGCCCTCGGCATCCGCACCAAGGGGATGTGGTGCATGGCCTACGATCATCGCATCGTCGATGGGGCGGATGCCGATCGCTTCCTGGCGGACGTCCGCGCCACGCTGCACGCCTTCCCCGAGCAGCAGGGGTAGCCGTGTCTCGCGTGCTGACGGCGGTGCAGGTGACCGTCCGTCCGGCGCAGGAAGCCGAGTGGCTGGCCACCGTGCACGCGCTGGCCGCTCGGCTCCTCTCCCGCGGGATGCACCTCTGGGTATTTCGCGCCCGCGGCGAGGCGGGCTGCTTCCTTGAATTTACCGAGGGCACGGACGACGCCGCGCATCGGCGACATGGTCCGGCCGACGCCGACGAGGCTGCGCTGGAGCTTCGGTTGCAGGCACTCGCGCACTATCCCACCAAGTCGGGCCCGGTGTGGGAAGAAGTCCCCACTCCATCACCCGACGACAGGAGCTGAGATGGCCCGCCGCATCATCGATCCAGAGGGCACCACCTGGCGCGTCGCGTTGAGTGGTCGTGCCACCATGTACGGCCGCGATGAACTCTCGCTCGAATTCTGTCCGGTCGACGCGCCCACGCAGCTGCGCTACGTCCGCTATTCGCCGCGCGGGGCGAAGGCGGGCGAACTCGCCCTTGAGGAGAGCAGCGATGGCGAACTCCTCTCCCTGCTCGCCGTTGCCCAGCCCGCGTGGACGTCGCCGGATGGGGACTACGGCCAGACGGTCTGATATGATCGACCTCCACTGTCACTCGACGGCCTCCGACGGACATCTGCCGCCCGCCGAGGTCGTGCAGCATGCCGCCGCGATCGGCCTGACCGCCATGGCCCTCACGGACCACGACACGCTGGGCGGCCTCCTCGAGGCGACGGCCGCTGGTGCCGTCCTCGGCGTGCGCGTCATCGGCGGCTGCGAGTTTTCGGTCGCGGCATCATGGGGCGAGATGCACTTGCTGGGTTACTTCCTCCAGCCCGGTGATGCCGACGTCGAACATTTTCTCGTCTCGGCGCGCACCGATCGGAGCCGACGGGCTCGTGAGATGGT
This sequence comes from Gemmatimonadales bacterium, assembly GCA_038326215.1. Classification (GTDB taxonomy): domain Bacteria; phylum Gemmatimonadota; class Gemmatimonadetes; order Gemmatimonadales; family GWC2-71-9; genus Palsa-1233. The sequence goes on from JBBQJU010000129.1 coordinate 3,678, forward strand.
CACGCGCCTCGTCGGACTTGGCGTGAAGATCGGCTACGCGGACGTCGAGCGCGAGGCGGATGGCGGCGCGGTCGGGCGCCCCCATGTCGCGCGCGCCTTGCTGCGCCTTGGCCTGGTCAGCACCGAGCAGCAGGCCTTTGACAAGTATCTCGGCCGCGGCCGTCCCTGCTTCGTTGACAAGGCTCTGCCGACGCTGCGTGAGGTGGCCGACCTGGTGCATGCCCGGGGCGGGGTCGTCTCGGCTGCGCACCTCAAGTGGCACGGCACCAAGGTGACGCTCGCGGCGCTGCAGCAGGACGGGCTCGACGCCGTCGAGACGCGCCACCCAAGCCATGACGGCGAGACGCGCGCCACCATCACCGAAGCGGCGGCGGCCCTCGGACTCGCGCGCAGCGGCGGCTCGGATTGGCACGGCGAATTCGGCGCAGCAGCCGGACACTCGATGCTCGGCGCACAGGAAGTGCCGGATGCGTGGCTCGACGAGCTCGAGGCACGGCGTCCGCGCGGGGTCGGCGCGGCGTGAGCAGCGGCGTGCGTCGCGTCGCACTGGTCACTGGCGGCGCGCGGCGCCTCGGCCGTGCCTTCGTCGAAGCGCTTGCGGATGACGGCCTCGCCGTCGCGGTCCATTATGGCCGCGCCGCCGACGACGCGGCGTCCGTGGTCAGGGCGATCCGTGCGGGCGGGGGCGAGGCCGAGGCCTTCGGCGCCGACCTGCGCGACGCCGACGCCGCGAAGGCACTCCCCGGTCGCGTGGTCGCGCACTTCGGTCGGCTCGACGTACTCGTCAACTCGGCGGCCGAGATGGAACGGCGCACTGTCGAGGAGACCACCGTCGAGGACTGGGATGCGACGATGGCCCTCAACCTCCGCGCACCATTTCTGGTCGCGCAACAGGCGGCGCCCCACCTGAGGGCGACCCAGGGTCGGATCGTCAACATCGCCGACCTCAGTGGCTTCGAGCCGTGGCGGAACTACGTCGCGCACTCCGTGAGCAAGGCCGGTGTCGTGATGCTCACCAAAGTACTGGCGACCGCGCTCGCGCCGGAGGTCACCGTCAACGGTATCGCCCCCGGTACCGTCCTCGTCCCGGAGGACTACGACGACGCCCGTCGCGCCTTCCTCAGCGAGACGACGCCATTGGGCCGGCTCGGCACGCCCGGCGACGCCGTCGCCGCGTTGCGCTACCTCGTGCACCACGCGCCGTTCGTCACCGGCGAGACCATCGTCGTCGACGGCGGCCGCCTCCTCCGGCGATGATCGCCCTCGGCGACGTCGCCATCATCGGTGGCGGCTGCTATGGCTCCTTCTACGCCAACCAACTGGCCAAGGCGCATACGCTGGGGACCGTCACCTGGCGTCGGCTCCTCCTCGTCGATCGCGCCCACGATTGCGCCATCGTGCCGTCGCTCGCCACGATCCCGTCGGCGGAATTGGTGGTGTCGGAGTGGGGCGCCTTCCTTGACGAGTGGCTTGACGATCACGCGCGCCGCGATGATGACCAGATCGTCCCCTCGCCGTTGATGCCACACCTGTTGGCGCAGTGGCTCACCCGGCGCGCCGCCGAGCGGTGGCCTCGGCACGCGGTCGGGATGGTGCCGGCGGAGGCGCCGCTCGGGACGCCCTTCGATTGGCTGCATCCAGGGGATGGCGTGCGCTACGTCTCCTTTGCCGATTGGCTCTGCCCAACCCACTGCATCGAGCCGGCACTCTGTCCGGTGATCGCGGCGCCTCGTACGTGGGAGATGGGCGACGCGGTCGCGGCGTGGACGGACGCCCGCCGGGCCGAGCGACCGACGGCGGGTCCGGCGCTCTTCACCTGTCGTCACATGGTCCACGGCGTCGGGATGTATCGCGCCCGACTCGCCTTCGACGGCTTCGACGCGCTGGCCGAGCAGATGGCCATCACGCCCGACGGCGCCGATCTGGTGGTGGGGTCGGTGTCGGCGTGTCACGGGGCGGTGGGGGTGCTGCGGGTGAACGGTGAACGGTGAACGGGAACCGCACCTGGTCACCGATGGTTCTATATTCGCGACGCATGGCTAACCACGACTCTTTCCGGATGTCCGCATGACCGCCCCGATTCGTACCGAAACTCTCGTCATCATCGGCTCCGGCCCCGCGGCCTGGACGGCGGCGATCTACGCGGCGCGTGCCAATCTCGACCCGGTGGTCTACGAGGGCGAGCCGTCACGCGAGATGATCCCCGGCGGTCAGCTGATGTGGACCACCGACATCGACAACTTTCCCGGCTTCCATGAGGGCGTCGATGGGCAGGGGTTGATGGAGCGGATGAAGGCGCAGGCCGTGCGCTTCGGGACCCGTGTTGTCAGCGAGAACATCGCGTCGGTGGATCTTGCGCAGCGGCCCTTCACGCTGCGGCCGAGCTGGAGCGACCCGATCATGGCACAGTCGGTGATTGTGGCGACTGGCGCACGGGCCATCTGGCTCGATGTCCCCAACGAGGCACGGCTCGCCCAGAGCGGCGGCGGCGTCTCGGCGTGTGCGGTCTGCGATGGGGCGCTCCCGTTCTTCCGCAACAAGGTGCTCGCCGTGGTCGGCGGCGGAGATTCCGCGATGGAAGAGGCCACGTATCTCACCAAGTTCGCGGAACAGGTGGTGATCATCCACCGTCGCGATTCTTTCCGCGCCTCGAAGGTGATGGCGGAGCGGGCGCTCAACCATCCGAAGATCCGGGTGGAGTGGAACTCGGAAGTCACGGCGGTGATCGGCGAAGAGGAGATCACCGGCGTGGTGGTCCGCGATACCGTGACCGGTGCGGAGCGCACGCTGGCGGTTGGCGGGCTCTTCGTGGCGATCGGCCATACGCCGAACACCGCCTTCCTTGAGGGCCAGATCACGACGACGGCGAAGGGGTACATCGAGACTCCCGTCTCGTGGCGCACGGAGACGAATGTCGAAGGCGTTTTCGCCGCTGGCGACGTGATCGACGAGTACTTCCGCCAGGCGGTCACGTCGGCGGGGAGTGGCTGTATGGCAGCACTGGAAGCGGAGCGTTGGCTGGCCCATCACGGACTCGAGCCGGTCGCGACTCCGACGTGACCGCCACGGCTGGACTCGGCACGGCGATGATCACCACGGGCGGCTTCGTGCAAAACTGCTGGCTGCTCTGGGACGAGGCCAGCCGCGAGGCCGTCGTCGTCGATCCGGGGGAGGGCAGTGACGAGATTCTCGCCGCGATCGCCGCCCGGGAGCTCGCCGTCCGTGCCATCTGGCTCACCCACGCGCACATCGATCACATCCTCGGCGTCACCGCCGTGCGCGAGGCGACGGGTGCACCGGTCTGGCTGCACCCCGCCGACCGCCGGTGGTACGACGCCTTGCCGGAGCAGGGGCGCATGTTCGGCATCGCGGGGCTCGCCGCCTTGTCGCCGCCGGAGCACCAGTTCGCCGAGGGCGGCGAGGTGGCCGTTGGGCCGTGGCGGTTCACGGTGCGCCACGTGCCAGGCCACGCGCCAGGGCATGTGGCATTGGTGGGGCACGGTCTCGCGGTCTCCGGTGACGTGCTCTTTCTCGATTCGATCGGCCGCACCGACCTCGCGGACGGTGACCTCCCGACGCTCCTCCGCAGCATCCGGGACGTGTTGATGCCGCTGCCCGATGCCACGCGGGTCCTCTCGGGGCACGGCCCGGAGACCACCATCGGCCGCGAACGGCGGCTGAACCCCTTCCTGCGACCCACCTAGTCCGCTCGGCCCTTGGCGGTCTTCTGTCTCGCGCCACGCTTGACAGGGCAACGGCTGTCGCCTAAAATGGTGTTGTGAACACGTATGTTCAACACCACGCTTTCAGGAGACTC
>JBBQJU010000130.1:0-7483 GCA_038326215.1 Gemmatimonadales bacterium
GATGGCGAAGCGCGCCTGCACGAACGGAGCCGCCTTGCCGCTGCCGAGCTTGTAGCCGCCCAGCACGTTGATGCCGATGTCGCTGTTGCTGTTGCTGACGCCGGCGAGATTGCACAACGCGCCGCAGTCGAAGCTCGAGTGCGCGTAGTTCACACCTGCGCCGACATACAGGTTCTTGATCGACGGGATGTCCTTCAGCAGGTTCCCGTTGATCTCCCAGAACTTGAGCGGGTCCGACACGAGGAAGTAGTCGAACGTCGCCTCAAGGCGAATCCCCTGCTTCTCGGTGAGCGAGCCGAGACCGAGGTTCACACCGGCGCCGATGCCGATCTCCTCGATGTCGAAGCCATAGCTGCCCTGCACGACGAAGCCGACCTGGGCCGACGCGGTCGACGGCGCAAAGGCGGCGACGCCAAGCGCGAGCACTGCACCAGCAAACATGGACTTGATCTTCATGGGTAAGTCTCCAACGGAGTGGACTGAGGGGTACCCGAGCCTGCGTTCCAACGGTGGGACGTTCTACTTTGCATCGATTCCGAAGTCCATTCAATCTATACATTCCGGCCGTTCGCACCAGACTTGACCAATCACGCCGGCCAAGGGTATAGAATCCGATGACCACGATCCGCTGGGCCGCCGACCTCCATCTCGACCATGCCAGCCCTCCGGCGATCGAGTCGTGCTTCCTGGCATTGCGCCAAGGGCCAGCCCATCCCGTCATCCTGACCGGCGACCTCTCCACCGCCCCGCGCCTCGCTGACGACCTCATCCGGCTGGCCGAGGCCGCCGCCGCGCCGCTCTACTTCGTCCTCGGGAACCACGACCACTACCACGGGAGTGTCGGGTCGGTCCGCGACGCGGTGATCGCACTGGGTGAGACCCACGAATCAATCCAATGGTTGCCGCCCGCTGGCGTCGTCTCCCTCGACGACGAGACCGCGCTGGTCGGCGTCGATGGCTGGGCAGATGGGCGGGTCGGCAACCCGCTGACGACACCTCTGGTCCTCAATGATGACCGGCTGATCGCCGAGGTCGCCGCCCAGCCAGACCGGATCTCGAAGCTGGCGGTGAAGCGGGCGCTGGCCGATGCCGATGCCGGCCGCCTCGCGACGCTCCTCGAACGCGCTGCCGCCCGGTACCACCGGATCGTCGTGGCAACGCATGTCCCCCCGTTCGTCGACGGGCTCCCCACCACCGGCCGTCTCTCCCGTCCGGCCTGGCACCCGCTCCTGGTGTCCGGAGCCACCGGGACGGTGCTGCATCGCTTCGCCGAGGCGCACCCTCACCATCAGGTCACCGTCCTCGCCGGACACTCCCACTCGGCCCGTGAGGCAGCCATCCGCCCCAACCTGCAGCTCAGGGTGGCGGCCGCCCGCTACGGCGACCCGCGGGTGACGACCATCACCCTCTGACGGGCGGGTATCTTCCGGGATCTCTTTCCCGGACCGACGATGCGCCGTCTTTCGCTCGCCCTCCTGCTCTGCCTGGCGCCACCGCTCGCCGCCCAGAACCCCGACGCGCTGATCCCGGCCGACAGCGCCGTCCGGACCGGGACGCTCAAGAACGGCCTCCGCTTCATCATTCGGCAACATGCATTGCCGGCCGACCGACTCGAACTGCGCCTGGTGGTGCGGGCCGGGTCGATCCAGGAGGATGCGGACCAGCGCGGGCTCGCGCACTTCATCGAGCACATGGCGTTCAACGGCACCACGCGCTTCAAGAAGAACGACCTCGTCTCGTATCTCGAGTCGATCGGCGTCCGCTTCGGCGCCGACCTCAACGCCTACACCTCCTTCGACGAGACGGTCTACATCCTTCCCGTCCCGACCGACAAGCCGGAGTTGCTGGAGCGCGCGTTCGACATCCTCCAGGATTGGGCGAGTGGCGTGTCGTTCGATTCGGCCGAGGTGCGCGACGAGCGCGGCGTCGTCCTCGGCGAATGGCGCAGCGGCCTCAGTGCCGGCAAGCGGATCCAGGACAAGGAATTCCCCATCCTCTTCCGCGGCTCCCGCTACGCCGAGCGCCTGCCGATCGGCGATACCGCAACCATTGGCCGCGCCACGCCTGCGCCACTGAAGCGCTTCTATCGTGACTGGTACCGCCCCGACCTGATGGCCGTGATCGCCGTCGGCGACGTGCCGGCTGATCGCCTCGAAGCCCTCATCCGCAGTCGCTTCGGCAAGCTCACCAATCCGCCGCGGCCCCGGCCCCGCGTCGACGCACCGATCCCGGAGCAGCCGGGCACCCGCGTCTCGATCGTCACCGACCCGGAACTCGGCAGCGAGTCGATCCAGATGCTCGTCCGCCGCCCGAGCCACGGCCCGTACCGCCGCGAGGCCGACGAACGCCGCGTGCTGATCAATGCCATGGTCTCGACCATCGCCGGCCAGCGGCTCGCCGACCTCGCACGAAACCCGAATGCCAGCTTTGTCGGCGCTGGCATCGGCCCGACGCGCCTGATCCGCGACGTCGAACTCTTCGCGGTCTCGGTCGGCCCGAAGGAAGGGAAGCTCACGCAGGCCTTCGGGGAGGTGCTGCGCGAGGCGCGTCGTCTGGCCCAGCACGGCGTCCTCCCTGCCGAGCTCGAGCGCGCCAAGGCCTCGCTGCTCCGCGCCCGCGAGGTGGCGGCCAACGAACAGGAGAAGGCGTTCAGCAGCGCCTTCGTCGATCAGTATGTCGACGCCGTCACCAGCGGTAACACCGCAGCGTCCGCGACGACGCGCTTCGCCCTCGCGCAGCAACTGCTGCCGACCATCACCAAGGTCGAGGTCGATGCCGCCCTCCGCGAGCAGGCCGCAGGGAGCGATCGCTTCCTCGCCGCACGGATCCCGGAAAAGGCCGGCATCACGGTGCCAACCGAGGACGCGCTCCTCGCGATCGTCGCCCGCACCGACACGATGACCACCGACCCGTGGACCGAGACCACGGTCGCCGGCCCGCTCGTCCCGGTGATCCCGAAGGCTGGCCGAATCGTCAACGAGCAGGTGAACAGTGCGCTCGGCTTCACCGAGTGGACGCTCTCCAACGGCATCCATGTGCTCATCAAGCCGACCACCTTCAAGGCGGACGAGATCGTGGTCTCCGGCTGGTCGCCGGGCGGCGCCTCCCTGGTCGCGGATGCCGACGTGATCAGCGCGCAGTTCGCCACCGTGATCGTCCAGCAGAGCGGCGTCGGCGACTTCGATGCCGCCTCGCTCCGTCGTCGTCTTGCGGGCAAGGTCGCCAGGGTGTCCGCCACCATCAGCGACCTCACCGAGGGGATTGGCGGGGCGACCACGCCGAAGGATCTCGACACCTTCTTCGAATTACTCTGGCTCAACGCCACCGCGCCGCGCTACGACGCCAACGCCGTGACGGCGTTCGTCAATCAGTTGAAGAGCCAGCTCGCCGGCCGTGATCGGATCCCGACGATGGCGCTGCTCGACACGCTCAGCGCCGTGATGACGCAGAACTCGCCGCGTCAGCCGCCGGTGACCGTGGCCACGCTCGGGATGTTCAACCCCCAGCGTGCGCTGGCGATCTACCAGGAGCGTTTCGCGGACTTCAGCGACTACACCTTCGTGATCGTCGGCAACGTGCAGCTCGACTCGCTCCGCCCCCGCGTGGAGCAGTGGCTCGCCGCCCTCCCCGTCACCGGCCGCACGGAAAGCTGGAAGGATGTCGCGCCCCGGCCGCCCGCCGGCGTGATCACCAAGACCATTCGGAAGGGGAAGGAGCCGGTGGCCCAGCAGTTCGCCATCTTCGCCGGCCCGACCGAGCCGCCGGACGCCATGACCGAGCTCGCCGCCGAGGCGGTCGGCGAGATTCTGCAGACCCGGCTGCTCGAGGCGCTGCGCGAGGCGATGGGCGCCACCTACAGCGTCAACGCGATGACCGACGTGAGCCGTCAACCGCACGGTGAGTACAACGCGATGATTCAGTTCACCTCGACCCCGGAACAGGTCGACACCCTCTGGGTGGCCGCGCGCGACATCATCGCCGCGCTCCGCACCACCGGCCCAACGGCCGATGAGCTGCAGAAATTCGTGGCGCAGTCGCGCCGAGGCACCGAAGTGGCCGTGAAGACCAACGGCTGGTGGCTCGGCGAGCTCCGGCAGGCACGCGAACAGGGCCGCTCACTGACCGAGATCCCCGCGTGGGGCGCACGCCTCGACGCGCTTACCCCCGCCATGGTCCAGGCCGCGGCGCAGAAGTTCCTCGACCCGAAGAACCTCGCGCGATTTGTGCTGGTGCCGGAGGCGGGGACGACGCCGTAAGGGACGGCGAACAGCGGACGGCGAACAGCGGCGCCTAGTCGTTGTTCGCCGTTCGCCGCTCGCCGCTCGCCATCATCCCCGTCACCAGCGCCCCCAGCATCCGCTCCGCGCTCGTCCCCACATCGCGCCACGCGATCCACCGGTCTTCCGCGAAGACCAGATGCAGCGAGACCAGGCCGTGGACGGCCGCCCAGTACATCTGCGAGACACGGTCGGCATCGCCGAAGTCGCCGTGGAACCGGCCGCCGCGGATGATCTCGCTCACCGTCGCGTGGAGGATGCCGTAGGCATCGCGCTCCGGACTCTCGTGCGCGGCCGGAGCCATGTCGCCGGGCAAATCGCGCTTGGCCCCCGGCGTCATGAAGAGGAGCCGGTAATGCTCGGGATGATCGAGGCCGAAGCGGACGTAGGCGAGGCCGAGCCGGACCAGTCGGTCCACCGGATCGGCGATCTCGCCCAACCGCAGGAAGGCCGCGCCGAGGACGCCGATGTCCTCGGTGACCAGCTCGCGCAGCAGCGACTGCTTGTCGGTGAAGTGATGGTAGATCGCCGGCGCGGTGCACTCGAGCCGTTCGGCGATCGCCCGCATCGTGGTCGCATCCACCCCGCGTGCCACGAAGAGTTCGCGCGCCGCATCAAGGATTCGGCCGCGGGTGGCTTCGCGTTCCCGGCTCCGGCGAGTGGTGGAGGGCATACCAGATCCTAACGTTGTTCAACGAACCCAACAACCACGATTCGCGGTTCGCCGTTCTCGGTTCGCCGTTCGCCGCCTTCCCCCTACATTCCAGCCATGGCTCGCTTCCTCCGTTGGACTCTGTTGCTCGCCCTGGTCGTGACCGGCGTCTGGTTCTACGTCACACCGCGCCGGACGTATGACCGCTTCCTGCAGGGGGTCGCCTTCGGCAACGAGGCCGCACTCGAGGCCACGGTCGATTTCCCGCTGCTGCGGATGAACCTGCGCGAGGACCTTCGGCAAGGGATCGAGGCGCGCGTGCGCACCGGCATCGCCACCACGGCCGCGATCGCCATGCTCGGTGGGCTGGTCGATGCCGCCGTCACCCCCGAGGGGCTCTCGCAGATCGTGACCCAGTTCGGGACCCGAACCCCCGGAGCGGACGCCGCCGATTCCCTCGCCGGGAAGGCGAACACCGCATTTCGCTCTCGTGGGGTCTCGCAGGTGGATGTCCTCCTCTATCCGGCCGGGAAGACGGCCGATGATGGTGGAGTACTGACCTTTACGCGCAGCGGCCTGACGTGGAAGCTCACACGCGTCTGGAGCCCTCGCCAATTGGATACTGGAAGAGGCCGATGACACGATCCGGCACGCTTTTGCTGGGAGTCGCCCTGCTGACCCACGCGTCGGCGCCGCTTGCCGCCCAGATCATCGGTCACCCGCGCGCCGTCGCCTCAACCACGATCCGGCTCCTGCCCGATCCGCAGCCTGCCCCCCACCCGGAACAGCGCGCGCAGGGCGCCCAGATCTTCCAGCGCTCGCGAGCCAACGCCCGGCGCCCGGTCGCCTCACAGTTCGATTCCCTCGGCGTCATGCCGATGGCCAATGTCGGCGACTCCGTCACGCTCTTCTACTTTGACAACGGCGCGACCCTCGGCCGCGTGCGGAGTGCGCGGGTGATTGCCCGCCGCCGCTTCGATCCCCCGCTCTCCTGGCGCGCCACCTGCGATGACCGCGCGCATCCGGGGTGGCTCTACGATATCGACGCGCCCGCCACCAACGCATTCGCGGTGGTCCTGCCGGGCGTCTTGAGCACACCACAGCGGCATGAGCCGCCGCCGCTCGCCCGGGTTGGGGCGCGGATCCCCTTCATGGCCACCGCCGATTCGGCGTGGCGCCGATATCTCGCCGCGAGCAAGCCGAAGACCGAGCGCGCGGCCAGCTCGCTCTCGCGCGACTTCTACACCGACTCGCTCGACGCGAGCTATGGGAAGCGCACCCTCTTCGGCGTTCGCGGTCCGCGGGGCTTCAACCTCGCGGTCTTCACCTACTGGCTGCGCGACGACTACCAGGACGGCACGCCCAACACGACCGGCACCTGGCTCGTCGACGGGTGGGGCTTTCCCGTCGCGAAGATGTCCGGCAACGTCGATATCTATGGCACGGTCGACAGTGACGGCGACGGCATCGATGAAGTCCTCACCTCCGCCGGCACGATTCGTTGGGACGGCACGCGCTGGCTGATGCCGACGGTCTACAGCGACGAACCCTGCCTCTTTCGCCGCGTCATGACACCGCCCCCGGGAGCGCGACCGTAGCGTGACGCGCACCGACGTTGCCGCCACGCCGGGCCGCGTCCTCGCCGCCTTCGTCACGCTCTATCTCGTCTGGGGGTCGACCTACCTCGGCATCCGCCTCGCCGTCGACACGCTGCCGCCCTTTCTCCTGGCCGGTGCGCGCTTCGTCGTCGCCGGTGCCGTGATTCTCGCCATGGCCCGCCATCGCGGCACCCCATTTCCGAAGGGGCGCGAGTGGCTCGGTGCGTTCGGCGTCGGTCTCTGTCTCGTGGCGTTGAGCAATGCGCTCATCGTCTGGGTCGAGCAGCGCGTCCCCTCGGGCGTCGTGGCCCTCTTCGCCGCCGGGTCACCGCTGCTGATCTCGCTTTTCACGCGCCAGCGCACCGGCGTGCCACTCGGCACGCGGCGGGTGATCGGCCTCGGCCTCGGCACCATAGGGCTGCTGCTGCTCGGCAGCGAAACCTTCGCGGCGATCCCCGATCCGCTCCGCCTCGCGATGATCGCCTTGGCCATGATCGCCTGGGCGGTCGGGGCGACCTATGGTCGCGACTGGCCACAGACACGCAACCTCCTCATGGGCAGCGGCGCGCAGATGTTCGCTGGCGGGTGGATCGCCATCGTCGCGGGGCTGTTGCTCGGCGAGGCGAATCACTTCGTGGTCGAGGCGGTGTCGTGGCAGAGCATCGCCGCCTGGGGCTACCTGACGGTCTTCGGCTCGATGATCGCCTACACCGTCTTTCAGTGGCTGATGGAACACGTCGATGCGACCGCCGTGTCGTCCTACACCTATGTCAATCCGATCGTGGCCCTCGCGCTCGGCGCCCTCGTTGCGGATGAACACATCACCCCGCGCATTCTCCTCGCCACGCTGCTCCTGGTGCCGGCGGTCGTACTGGTGGTGGGGAAGAAGCGAACCGCGAACAGCGAACTGCGAGCGGTGAACGACATCCCGCAGGAACCGTAGCAGGGGCGAGGCA
>JBBQJU010000131.1:0-7451 GCA_038326215.1 Gemmatimonadales bacterium
CAACCGCGGCATCTTCGATTCGCTGCTTCCGTTCAACGGCTACACCACCATGGCCACCAACGCGCCAGTCCTCGACGCGCTGGGTGGCACCATCCCGCGGATCTCACGCTCGTTGTACGTGGGGCGCACGGGTGGACGGACCGGTGGCTCGGCCACGGCCGGCCAGTATGGCAGCAACTTCGCGAGCGCCCTCTCGGTGATTCGTGACCCGCGGGGCGCCGTCGCCGCGCGGCGGCTGTTGCTCACGCAGGAATCGTGGGCCAAGTTCGCCGTGGCGGTGAACAACTGGGCCGGCTCGGCGGCGTACGGCTGCAGCGAGTCGATCACCGGCCCGTTCCACTCCAACAACGCCCTGAAGTTGCAGTCTGGCTGCAGCTCCCCGAAGACGGTGTTTGCCGGAGCGGTGACCGTCGTGGGGTCGGTGACGAACCAGAGCTCGGGCGACTACCGGAAGGGCATCCGGGTCGGTGCGAGCGCCGTCCCGTGGCCGACGCCTGCCCGCATCAACCTGATGCGGCAGTACGCCCAGGATGCCGACGCCACGAACGGCGACTACGACCTGACGGCGCCCACCACGGGCTCCCACACCCCCGGAATGCGGATCGAGTTCCTGACCGTTGACGTGAACGGCAACGGGACCATTGAATGGAACGAAGGCTTCATGCGGGTCTGGGTTGCGCGGAACACCTCGGACTCGGCCCTGGCCTACACGACCGGGCGCCGGTGGCCGAGGGTCCCGTCGGGGACGACGTACAACAACGATCCGAACATGATCTCGTGGAACTGTGGCGCGGTCGTGAATCTGAATGGCACGCAGAAGTTCTACTCGGCGGAGGACGTCTACGAGGGAGTGCCCGGCAGCGCGGCGGTGAAGCGCAGCGCCGTACAATTTGTCCTCTCAGGCGGATCCCAGGGTGCACGGCCCGCGGAGATTACCGCGTCGCCGTCTCCTGCCGGGACCCGCAAGTGCCTCCTCGGTGGCTCCCCCGAGCTCTTCTCGACCACCGGCTCGAGCGTCATCACCCCGGACTCCACCGTCACCAACGCGGCCAGCTACCCGATGGGGTTCTGGCGGAAGCGCCGGACTGGCGCGATGGCTGGACTGAGCGCGGTCCGCTCGGATGCGTCGTACCTCATTCCGCTCGGCTCGAACGTCAATTTCAAGGGCGTGATCTTCGTGCAGGGGGACGTCGCCGTCAGCGGCAAGCTGCGTGGACGCGTCTCCGTCTTCGCTACCGGCAATATCATTCTAGCCGACGACGTGCTGTACCAGAACGCGCCCGGCACCAAGTGCGATGCCGAAGGTGACATCATGGGAAGCATCGCGACGCTCGATGCGATCATCGCCGACAACAATGTCCAGACGCCATTCCGCGTCGCGGCCAGGATGTTTGGCGGCTTTGACGATACGCCGGCCGACGAGCAGTTCAACATGTTCATTCTCGCCGCAGGGAGTGGCTCCGGCACCACCGGCAACTTCTATGCGACCGGGCTGAACGGCGTCCCGGGTCCAGCGGCGCCCTACTACATCACAGGCACCATGGACGCGTCGGCCACGGCGGAACGGTGCGGCGGCGCACCGTCCGGCTGCGTCCGGGTCAGCGGCGGGATCGCGATGGGTCGCGTCGACTACTACACCTACAGTGACTTCAGCAGTGCGTCGGCGTACGGCTACGCCGAGGCACATGCCTACGATCCCTGCGGCGCGGTCAATCCCCCGCCGTACTTCCCGACGACGGGGCGATTCATCGAGTCCCGGTACTATGAGCTCGACCCGGTCTGGCTGGCCCAGAAGGGGTTGGCGAACTACTTCGCGGACTTGCGGGCGCAGTAGACGGCGAACAGCGAACAGCGAACGGCGAACGGCGAACGGCGAGCCGCGAGCGGGGCTGACGTTCGGCCGCCACACTATATTCTGCCCATACGCGCGCCGTTCGCGGTTCGCCGTTCTCCGTTCGCTTTCTTCTCGGGACTTCCGACTCCCCATGGCTTCCTTCCGCTGGACCCCCGAGCGCATGGAACAGCTGGAGCACGCGGTGCGCCGGCGGAAGCGTGTGCTGCTGCGGCGGCGCGGGAACGAGTACGTGGTGGTTGCGTCGGCGATCACCACGTCACGCGGACGAGAAGCGCTTGCGGGCTATCTCGCGATGACCGGCGATGACATGCTCTTCATCCTCGGCGACCTCGACCATTTCCAGGTGATTGACCCCTGACCAAATCTTCGCTGCCTATCGCCGTCGTGCACCTCGACGAAAGCTGTCTCGGCAACGGCAAGCCGGGTGACAACCCCGGTGGCGCCGGTGGTCTCGTGGAAGTCCGCACCAGCGCGGGCGTGCAGCGCCGCGAGTTCTTCCTCCACTCCAAGGCCACCACCAACAATCGGATGGCGCTCGCCAGCGCGATCGCGGCGTTGCAACTGCTGGGGCAGAAGAAGAATCGGCTGCGGCTCCTGGTCATCTCCGATAGCGAATACCTCGTGAAGGGGATCCGCGAATGGGCGCCGCAGTGGAAGGCGCGCGGTTGGGTCCGGAAAGGTGGCGGCATCGAGAATCTCGAGCTGTGGCGCGCACTCTGGCAGTCGCTCGATCTGCACGAGGTGCAGTTCATCTGGGTGCGCGGCCATGCGGGGCATCCGAAGAACGAATACGCCAACGATCTCGCGATTGCGGCCGCGACGAAACAGGTCACGTCGGACGGGATCATCGAGTCCGGCTATGACGCCTGGCTCGCCACGAAGCACGCCGCCCGCCAATATCTGGGCTACGACCCCGACGCGACCTTTGCCGCGCTCGAGGGCCGGCTCGCGGCCGGGGAACGCTTCCCGATCAAGGAGGTGGGGGCATGACCGAACTCGAACGACTGGCGGCCGCGCTGCTGGCGCAGTGGCGGGCCGAGGGCGGGCCGGTCGATGCGCCGATTGCCGTCGGGTCGATCCTTGACCGCACGCTGCCGTATCGGGTGGCGCGACGGCTGCTCGGCATCGATGTGAGCGAGGACTATGAAGCACTGCTCCTCCGGTTGATTGCCGAGGAGGAGGGCCTCGTCGTGATCGAGCCGGCCGACGCCGCCGAAATGGCGCGCAGCACCATGGCGGCGCGGATCCCCGATCTCGATGTCCTGCAGTTGCTCCGCTCGGCCACGGTGACCTTTCAGGCGAGCACGGCGATGCGGCTCGACGGCGTGCTGCCGCTCCGACCGGCGGCCCCGACGGAGCCGTCGCCGTGGGCCGCACCGACCTCGCCCGCCGCGCCTGAGGCCCTCGCCGAGACGCCGGTGACTCCGATTCGGGCCGAGGTCGTCGCCGACCACACCGCGGTGGTCCCAGCGGGGCCGCCGGTCGCACCGACGCCGGCTCCCGCCTTCGTGACCCAGGTGCGCTTCGATGCCCCCGGTGCCGCGTGCTGGAGCTGTGATGCCACGCTGCCGATCGGCCGCACGGTCAAATTCTGCCCCTTCTGTGGCGCCGATCAGCGGGAGCCGACGTGTCCCGGCTGCAACGTCGCCGTGGAGCGGGGATGGCGGCATTGCCCCGACTGCGGCGAGCGGCTCCCCGCCGCCGACGGCTCAGCGCCACGCTGATTCGGCGCGGCGCCCCGACGGGGGCGCGGCAAGTCCGCGCTCTCGCCATATTCCGAGGATGACGGACATCGTCTTTCTCTCCGCCGTCCGGACGGGCTTCGGCACCTTCGGTGGAGCGCTCAAGGATCATTCGGCCACCGACCTCGGCGTGATCGCCGCCGAGTCGGCGCTGGCGCGTGCAGGGCTGGACCCTCGGCTGGTCGATCACGCCATCGTCGGCAACGCGATGCAGACGTCGCGTGACGCGATGTACTGCGCACGGCATGTCGCACTGCGTGCCGGCCTCGCCATCGAGACCGCGGCGGTCACCGTCAATCGACTCTGCGGCTCGGGCTTCGAGGCGGTGGTGCAGGGCGCACATCGGCTCCTCCTTGACGAAGCGACGGCGGTGCTCGCTGGCGGGACCGAGTCAATGAGCCAGGCGCCCCACGTGGTCCGCGGTGCGCGATGGGGGCTCAAGTATGGTCCCTCGCCCCTGTTGGAAGATTCGCTCTTCGAAGGGCTCACCGATTCCTTTGGCGGCTGTGCCATGGCGGATACGGCCGAGCATCTGGCGCAGCGATACGGGATCACGCGCGAGAGCTGCGAAGCGTGGGCCCTCGTGTCGCAGCAGCGTGCGGCGGCCGCGTGGGCCGCCGGTATCTTCGCGCCGGAGGTCGTGCCGGTGATGCTGCGCGATCGCAAGACGAAGCAGGACGTGCCGTGGCTGCGGGACGAACACATCCGCGGTGAGATGACGGCGGAGGGGCTCGCCAAGCTGCCGCCGGTGACGCGCGCGGGTGGCACGGTCACGGCGGGGACCGCGTCGGGCATCAACGACGGCGCGGCGATGCTGGTACTGACCACGGCCGAGACGGCGGCCCGTGAAGGCGCCACACCGATCGGCCGCTTGGTGTCCTGGGGCGTGATGGGGGTGCCGCCGGAGATCATGGGGATCGGTCCGGTCCCGGCCGCCCGCCAGGCCTTGGCGCGCGCCGGGATGACGATGGCCCAGATGGACCTGGTCGAGATCAACGAGGCATTCGCGGCGCAGTATCTGGCCGTGGCGCAGGACCTCGAGCTCGATCCGGCACGGACCAATGTGCATGGCGGTGCCATCGCGATCGGGCACCCGCTCGGCGCGAGCGGTGCGCGGATCACGGCCCATCTGCTGCACGGGCTCCGGGCGCAGGGCGGCGGGATCGGGCTGGGCGCGGCCTGCATCGGGGGCGGACAGGGTATCGCCGTGGTCGTCGAAGGGTACGGGGGCTGACGCGATGGCCTCGAACCTTCCCGGACGCATTGATCGCGCGACCTTCGACCGCGTATTGCAGCGTGCCGCCGAATTGCAGGCAGCCTCGCACGACATCGGCGAGGGGCTGACAGAGGAAGAAGTCGTCGCCCTCGGCAACGAGGTCGGCATCGCGCCGCAGGTGCTCAAGCAGGCGCTGCTCGAGGAGCGGACCCGCATCGCGCCGATGGAGCCGACGGGAGTGCTCGACGAATGGGTCGCGCCGGCAGAACTCCGCGCCGAGAGGGTGGTCCAGGGGACCGAGGCGTCGGTCAGCGCGGCGCTGACGGCGTGGATCGACAAGCAGGAGCACTTCGTGGTGCAGCGTGCCACATTGGGGCGGGTGACCTACGAACCGCTCGATTCCTTTGCCGGCGCAATGCGCAAGATGAAGCGCGTCTTCGAGGGCGCCAGCGCGAAGCCGTATCAGGAGCGCACCGAGCTGCTGACCGCGGTGATCACGCCGCTCGAAGATGGCTTCTGCCATGTGGCCGTGATGGCCACCCTGCGCCGCAGCCGGCGGAACTACGTCACCGGCGCGAGCATGCTCGCTGGGACTGGCGTGGCGATGACAGCCGGCCTGCTGGCGTTGGTACACTTCCCCGCGGCCGAGCTGCTCGCGCTGCTGCCGGCGGCGGCCGGGCTCGGCACCGGTGCGCTCACCGCCCGCAGCTTCCGTCCGATCTCGACCCGCGCCCAGCTCGGCCTCGAGCGGATGCTCGACGACCTGGAGCGGCGCCCCGCACTCGCTGCCGGGTCGCCACCGCCGCGCTCGCAGCAGATTGCGCGCGATGTCGGCCAGGTGGTCAAGGACATCACCCGTGAAGTCCGCAAGGCGCTGGAGGAGAAGTGAGTATCGGGACGGTGGGCGTCGTCGGCGCCGGACTCATGGGCAGCGGTATCGCGCAGGCGGTGGCGATGGCGGGCCACGACGTGCTCATTCATGACAGCAACGGCGCCCAGTGGAACAGCGCCCGCGGCCGGATCGAGGCCTCACTCGCGAAGCTGGTCGAGAAGGGGAAGTTGACGCAGGAGGCGCTGCTGGCGACCAGCAGCCGGATCAACTTCGTGCCTGACCTCGGTGCCTTCGCCGTCTGCGACCTTGTCATCGAGGCCATCGTCGAGTCCCTCGAGGCCAAGCGCAGCCTCTGGCAGCGTCTCGAGACGATCTGCCGAGCCGAGACGCTCTTTGCGACCAATACGTCGTCGCTCAGCGTGGTGGACCAGACGGTGGGGCTGCACCATCCAGAGCGGTTGCTCGGCATGCATTTCTTCAATCCCGTGCCGATGATGCCGCTGGTCGAAGTGGTGCGCTCGGTCCGCACGGCACCGGAGGCCGTCGAGACGGCGCTGGCGTTCGCGCGCGGCCTGGGGAAGACGGCGATCACCAGCCGCGATGAATCGGGCTTCGTCGTCAATCTGCTGCTGGTGCCGTACCTCGTTGACGCCGTGCACGCCCTTGAGCGCGGGGTCGGTACGATTGCCGACATCGATGCGGCGATGAAGCTCGGCGCCGGCCACCCGATGGGGCCCTTCACGCTGCTCGACTTCATCGGCCTCGATACGGTGGTGCAGATCGGCGAGATCATGTTCGATCAGTATCGCGAGGCGCGCTATGCGCCGCCCCCGCTGCTGCGGCGGATGGTGGCGGCCGGCTATCTCGGCCGGAAGAGCGGCGTGGGATTCTATGACTGGCGCGGGGCCCAGCCGGTGCCGATGGAGCTCGGACTGTGACGCGCTGGACGCTCTCGCTGCTGCTGCTCGCGGCCTGCTATCCGACCACCACCCGCCCGGCGATGACGCCGGTCCCGTCATCAACGCTGACGGAATGGGAACTGTTCGTCCCCGAGGCAACGCGCACGTTGGCGCTCGCCCTCGACGCCGATTCGATCCCGGTGGCGCGGACCGAGCCCGATGATGGCTGGTTGGAGACATCGTGGTTCGACGCGCGCACCCTCACGCCGACCACGCGCCGTCCGATCGGTGACGAGACGGTGCGGTTGCGCGCCTGGATTGATCCGTCGCAGCCCAATCACAGCGCCATCACCGTCGAGATCGTCTATCGGCCGGTGGCTGACCCCTCGCGGGACGGGCGGTCCCTCGAACGGCAGGTCAACGCGGCGCATCCCGTGGCGCAGCGGGTGGCGGCGGTGCTCGCAAAGTTGACGAAGCAGTATGGGGAGCCGACCGACCCGAAGCCATGAGGGAGGATCGATAATCGATCACCGATGAACGATCAGCCCACAAACGCCTTGAGATACTTCTCCAGCATCTCGTAATCCAACGCCGCATCCTTGCAGGGCCCGGCCGGCAACGTCATCGTCAGGCCGAGGACCGGCACCTTCCCTGCCACGTCGTGCAATCCCGTCACCATGTCGCGCTCGCAGGCCACCGCCACCACCGCTCGAGGGCGGCGCTCGCGGATCACGCGGCGCGCCAGCTGGCCGCGCGTCGCCACGAAGACCGGCACACCGTACTTCCCGGCCATGCCGAGCACGGTATCCAGGGTGGCGCGCGAGAGGCAGCGGGGGATCAGCAGCAACAGCTCGCCCTGGCCCACCTTCCGCGTCCGCAGCAGGGCGAGGGTGTTGTAGACCTTGAC
>JBBQJU010000132.1:0-7430 GCA_038326215.1 Gemmatimonadales bacterium
TACCGGACCTCGACGCGCGATCCGTCGCTGAGCGAACTGCAGCCGTTCGTCGACAATACCGATCCGCTCCGGACCTATGCCGGCAATCCGAATCTGACGCCGCAATACCAGCACAGCCTGCGGACGGACTTCCGGCGTTTCGACCAGTTCACGTTCCGAAGCGTCTACGTCTACGCCAACGTCGGCTACAATCGCAATCAGATCGTGCAGTCGCGGGTGATCGATCCTCAGGGCCGCCAGACCGTTATGCCGATCAACCTGGGCGATGGCTGGAACAACAACTTCGGCGGTAGCGTCGGCACGCCCATTCGGACGCTTGGGGCCCAGGTGGACCTGGACTACGGGTACAACCGGTCGGTTAGCCAGGAGCTCGTCAACACGATCGAGAACCGGAGCACCAACTCCAGCCACAGTATCGGCATCCGTCTGCAGAACCGCGCCAAGGAAGTCTTTGACGTCAGCGCTGGCGCGCAGTGGGGCTTCAACACGGTGGCGTACTCGATCAACAGTGCCCTGAATCAGAGCTACCTGAACAGCACCTACTATGGCGAAGGGACCTGGTTCCTGAGCTCGACCCTGTCCGCGAACGCGTCGGCGAACTATCAGGTCTTTGACCAGACGCTCTTCGGCCCGCGGGACAACATCTTCATGCTCGGCGCGTCGGTCGGCATGCAGATGCTCGGCAATCGTGGCGAGATCCGCCTCCTCGGCGTCGACCTCCTGAACGAGAACAACGGGGTGTCGTTCTCGAGCTCGAGCAGCTACATCCGTCAGCGCCAGACTCCGACGCTTGGCCGCCGCGTGATGGTGCAGTTCTCCTACCAGCTCGGCTCGAACCTCGCGCCTCAGGGTGGCGGTGGCATGCGCGGCCGGTAACGGCTCCGCCGCAGGAGATCGACACGAAACCGCCGCACCGGGGACTCCCCAGTGCGGCGGTTTGGCTGTGGAGACTTGCGTCAGGTCAGTTGCCGAGCGCCTTTTTCAGCGCAGCCGCGCCACCGAGCACTGGCAGCGTGATCGAGGTGCCATCGAGGTCGATGGTCAGCTCCGTCCCCGGCGCCGGGTGGATAGTGAAGCCCAAGTCGCTGGAGAAGATCATCACGCCGAGCTGCTGGCCGGGCTTGATGATCTGGTCATCCGGCTGGAGCGGGAAGGTCATCGTGACGAACTTCCCCGGAACCAACGGCTGACCAGGCTTCTTCGAGGTGAAGTCGGCGGCACCCTTGAGTGACTTGTAGTTCTGGGGGTCGGCCCAACCACGCGTCACCACCCCCACCTGCCCCGCGCTGCCAATGTTCGCCGGGTCGAATGGGAGTGTCACGAGGTAGACCGAGAGATTCGCAGCCGCCTTGCTCGATGCCAACTTCAGCGTCACGAGCGTAGTCCCTGAGAGATGGATCGAGTCCTTGAGGATCGGCAACGCGTAGAGCAAGCGGTTCGGCGACGCGGCCGCGAGCGCCATGTCACCCGGCTTGATGTGCCAGTCGTCGACCAACTTCTCCATCCCCTGCTTGCCGCTGGTCATGAAGGCGAGCGCCCCAACATTATTGCCACCCTTCGTGAGCTTGAGCTTGACCGACTTTGTTCCAGGGATCGGGAAGTCAGCATAGAACGTCGGCGCTGCCGCTCCACGACCGCCACCGGCGACTGTCGCGGTGGACTGCACGATCATCGCCCGGGGCAGCTTCTCGACGCCATTCTCAACGCCGTACAAATAGTGCGCCCACCACTTGTTCTGGATGTCGGCCGGCGGTGGGGCGCCATGCCCACCCTGGCTCATATAGATCTTTGCCGACGGGTTACGCCTCTTCAGCGCGTCCCACATCCGAGTGCTGTTGTCGGGCATCACGTTCCAGTCGTTGAAGCCATGGGCGAAGAGCACCGCGGCCTTCACGTTCTTGATGTACTTGGTCTGGTCGCGCAGCTCCCAGAGGGCGTTGTAGTCACCGTGCTCGCGATCCTGAAAGGTCTTGAATACCCCATCGCGCCAGATCGAGTCGCAGGCCGCCCGCACCCGGCCGCTGTGGACGAAGTCATACAGGACGTCGATATCCTCGCCGAGGTAGCCGCCGGGCGAGCGCACCAGGCCGTAGCTGCGGTAGTAGCGATAGTCGGAGGTGTTTGGCGAGATTGGAATGATGGCCTCGAGCCCCTTGACCCCGGTCGTCGCGGTGGCCATCGGCATCGCGCCCTCGTAGGAGGTGCCGTACATACCGACCTTGCCGCTCGACCACGAGGTTGCGCTGACTTCTTCGTTGCCGTCGACCGAGGTGTAGCCCTTGGCGCGGCCATTCAGCCAATCGATGACGAACGACGCGGAGGTCCGCTCCGAGGTGTCGCCTGAGCTCGGGCATCCCATCGAGAGACCGGTGCCGGCCTGCTCAGCGGCAACGGTCGCGAAGCCGCGTGGTACCCACTGCGTGGCGTAACCGACGCGGAGCGGCGGGTTCTCCATGAACGCGCGGGCAGGTTTGTCTTCCCGCTTGGGGCCCGGGACACCAAGTTCATGCTCGACGTTCCAGTTCGCCGGATTGTTCGTGGGGCCGATGTAGGGCGAGGCGAGCATGATGATCGGCACCTTCAGTCCGGCCTTCTCGGCGGCCCCCGGCCGGACGATGTCGGCATGGACGCGATCGAGCTTGCCGTCGTGGTCGGAATCGAAGTTGGTCTGGACCCAGACGCGCTGCTTCACGAACTGCGCCGTGTCGGCGAACTCGGTGACCGGCATCACCATGCCGTCCTTGATGACGGGGCCGATCTTCCCCATGGTCTCCATGGCGGAGACGGGAGCAATCGGGGTAGGCCCGCCGGCTCGGCCCTGGGCCGAGAGGGTGGCGGTACCGGTGAGGGCCAGGACCGCGGCCATCGCGGCGTGGCGGTGCGTCATGGTGGGGAGAAGCAGTGACATGCTGAGGCACCCAGCTGAGGGAGGACCACAATGAAACGTATGGGCGAGGACGACCGTTGACCGGCAGACTGTTGTGGTGGGATCAACAATCACGAATACGCCCACGGGGCGCAACTTGTTGCGGGGTGGCGCGGTGGGCGGGGGGGCGCTATTTCGGAGGGGTGGTACTCGAAGCGGGCTGGCACAAACCCCGCTCCCAATCCGTCAGGGTGGCGCAACGACCATCGACAGTGGAGCACATCCCATGACTTCCGCATGAAGCGCCTCACTGGTGCCTTTGCCCTTGGCGCGCTCTCGCTCTTCATGCTCACCGGCTACCTGCGGAGCGACATCGACGGCAGCACGCTAGCTGCGATGGTGGCATTTGCGCTCGTGGTGCTGCTCCCCGCGGTCGGGGCCTTCCTGCTGGCCAGGAGCCATCTCGCGGAGCACGGCCGCGTCGGGAGGCGGAGGGAGGAGCTTCGCCTGCAAACCATCGAGTCGGAAGTGCTCAAGCTGGCAATTGCCCGGGGCGGGAAGCTCGCTGCCGTCGAGGTCGCGACGCAGCTAGCGCTCTCCCCCGAGCAGGCCACCGAGGCGCTCGACCGACTGGCCCTGCGGGGGCAGGCGGAATATGAGGTCACGGATGACGGCGTAATCGTCTATGCCTTCCGCGACATTCTCCACCTGAGCGGCAAGGCCACCGCCAAGGGGGTGCTCGATGCCTGAGTTGGCCACACGACTTCCGTGCCCGGTCTGCCTCGGCGTCATGATGCAGCGCGTCGGTATCGGTCCCGAGAAGCGGTTGATGGTCGACGTCTGCACACGATGTGGTGGCGCCTGGCTCGAGTACGGCACGGTTCAGCCACTGCGCGCCGAGACGGCCTCCGCGTTGAGCGCCGAGCTGGTCGGGCCGACGCCACCCCATCCCGGGCAGTGCCACTCATGTCATGCGCCACTCCACCGGGACGCGCGGCTCTGCGAGGCCTGCGGCCGGGCCAATCTCCTCGATTGCCCGCGCTGTGAATTGACGATGCGGGTCGTCACCGACCGTGGCCTCCGACTCGACGCGTGCAAACACTGTCGCGGGGCGTGGTTCGACCACCACGAGCTCTCCTCCATCTGGACGTCGAGGTTCGACGCCGCCTTGACGCGTCGTGACATGACCCGTGCCGACACATCGATCACGGGGGGAAGCGTCGCCGACGATCTGCTCTTTCATTCGATCTTCTTCGGTCCCGATCTCATCTCCCTCGGCGCACACGGCATCGACGCGGTTTCAACCGGGCTGCCCGAGGCCATCACGGCCACCCCGGAAATCGCGGCCGGTACCTTCGAGGCGATCGGCGAGGCAGCAGGAAGCGTCTTCGAGGCCGTATTGGACCTTGTCAGCGGGATATTCGATTCATGACACACACGTGCGCCCTCGGCGTGATCCTGCTCCTCCTGGGCGCGCCTGCGATGCTCGCACAAGCCGGACTCGCCAAACCAGTCATCGGCAAGCTGCCGAGCGGCGGGGCCAGCGTGGTCAACACCGGGCCGAGCCGATGGGCGGACACCAACGGTTGGAAGCTCGTGTACGAACGGACCGTCCAGCCAGCCGAAGGGGAGCGAGGCGGGCTCGAGAATCCGTGGGGGACCGCGCTGGCGAGTGACGGGCGGCTGCTCACCGTCGACTTCAAGAACCCGGCGATCCGACTCTACGGCGCTAACGGCAAGTTCCTTCGCACCCTCTCCCGCTTCGGCGAGGGACCCGGCGAGTTCAAGGTGCCGTTCATCGCCCTCTACCACGACTCACTCTATCTGTACGACCCGCGACTGCACCGTGCGACCGTCATGACGCTGAACGGCAAGCTCGTGCGCACAATCGCGACCACGGTCAACGACCAGTATCCGTTAGTGTTTGATGCACGCGGGATGATGGCGCTCCGAGCGAGCACCTGGACTCGGACGTCAGTCACCGGGCACTGGATCTACCACACCCGTACCGGCGAGAAGGTCGACTCGATCGCTGCGCTGGGCTTCCTCGACACCAAGTCCTGGAAGTTCGTCAGTGACGAAGGGCCGTCGTCGTGGGGCGTTCCCTTCCCGCCAAGCAACGTCGAGTTGCTACTCCCGACCGGCGGCGCCGTCATTGGACGGACGGACGACTACACACTGGTCATCACACGAACCGGGAGCGACACCGTCCGTCGCTTCTCACGGGCCAACCCACCGCGCGTCCGCATTCCGGACAGCGTCCGTGATTCCGCCGTAGAGGCGAACATCATGCAGAACCCACGGCTCCGGGGCATTGCCCGCGTCGAGGATGTGCCGACGCAGTACCCTCCTTGGCGGAGTCTGGCCCTCGATGCCCCTGGAAATATTTGGGTGGGCGCCAGAACGGAGCGCCCAGGCCGGATGCGTTATGACGTCTTCAGTCCCGTCGGGGCGTTCCTCGGATCAGTGGCGGTGCCCTTCGCGGCCGGCGCGACGGTCAACTTCCATGGCGACCGCGTCGCGGTCATTGACACCGACGGCGATGACCTGCCACGCATCCGGATCTTCCGGATTGATCGGCGCGGGAAGTAGTGTGAGCCATTCCACCATTGTGAACCGAGCTGTCGGACTGACGGTCTCCCGAATGCTGATCGCTTTGGCAGGCGCTATGCCGGCTTCTGCGCAGACCACCGACTCCCGTGTCATCGAGAATCTCCGGCCGTCGTGGACGCCATCAGAACAGCTCCGGTTGAGTACCTCGCCGACGCTCGTGATCGGCCTTCGCGCTGGAGCCGAGTACGAGTTCGGGCGTATCGCCGGGGCGGCGCGATTCACCGATGGTCGGATCGCCGTGGGTGACGGATCAACCACGCAAGTCCGCTTCTTCGATTCCAGAGGCACCTTCCTCAGCGCCCTCGGCCGGAAGGGCCAGGGTCCCGGCGAGCTCCCAGGACTCTCGATGATGCAGTGGCTCCCAGGCGACGTCCTTGCCGTCGGCTCGGCCGAGGTGGTGTCGCTCTTCTCGTCAGCGGGTAAACTCATCGGCCGGATTGACCTCTATCATGCGCCCCTACCGATGGCTGAGGGCGAGAAGCGGATCGTCGCGGTCCTTCCCGACGGCAAGGCGCTCGTGGGAAACATTCGACAATGGCGGCAGACGGGACACCCCCCCAAAACCGGGCTGCGCTGGACCGACTCGGTTCATCTCGTTGTCCTGGGTCCGGCCAATCGCCTCACCGCGACCTTGGGCAACTTCCCCGCTCGCGTCATGGAATGGGGCAAGGACTACGACCTCTTTTCACCCGCCTTCGCCCCAAGCGGAAGCTACGCCTCCAACGCGTCACGACTCTACATCGGGTTTGGTGCCGAGTACATCATCCGCGTCTTCACAGCAGCTGGTCGGCCCGAGTTTACAATCAATCGACAGTGGACCCCAAGGCGAGTCGATGGGGTGACCCTACCCGCTTATAATCGTATGCTCGCCGACCGCTCGGGGAATCTCTGGGTGCGAGCGGAAAACACACCGCAAGCCGCTGCCCGAGCAAGCAGCCCGTCGCATTGGAGCGTCTTCAGTGCTGAAGGACGGTGGCTGGGCGACGTCTCGATGCCCGGGAGGTTCATTCCGACCGACATCGGCCCGGGCTACGTTCTGGGGGTTTCACGGGACGCAGACGACGTGGAGTCGGTCGCCCTCTACGGACTGTCGCAGAAGTAGTTCACTGACACGAAGCGGAGCACCCCATGGCCGTGACACTGACCGACGAGGCGAAGAAGCAAGCGCTCGCCTCGATCACCAAGTTCTGCGTGGCTGAACTCGAGCTTGAGGTCAGCGCCGTCCAGAGCCTGCTCCTGCTCAAGTTCTTTCTCGCCGAGATCGGCCCGACGATCTATAACAACGGGGTGGCCGACTCGCAGGCGTTCCTCCGCGACCGCCTCGCGGACCTTGAAGCCACCTGCTACGAGCCTGAGTTCTCCTACTGGCCCAAGGCATCCTCGGTCCGGCGGAAACGGTAGTTCACGACGAGAGCACCGCCCGCGCCACCCGCACGATCGCCGCGACACTCTTGTCCACGTCCTCCGTGGTGGTCGCCCATGACGACACCGAGATCCGCATCGCCGTCTTCCCCTGCCAGAGTGTCGGCCCGGCCCAGCAGGTCCCCTCGGCCTGCACGGCGGCGATCACCCGGCGAGTCTCTTCAGCTGTGCCGAATGACACCAGCACCTGATTGAGCACCACCTCGTTCAGGATGCTGAAGCCGGCGGCGCCGAGCCCTTCCGCGAAGCGCCGTGCGTGCGCACAGGTGCCGCCAATCATCGCCGCGACTCCTTCCTTCCCGAGCGATGACAAGACTGCCCAGACATCGACCCCTCGCGCGCGGCGCGAAAGTTCCGGCGTGTAATCCGATGGATTGCGCTACTCACTCGCGGTTGGCAGGTACGACGCGGTCACCGCCATCGCAGCACGCAGCGCCTCGCCATCCCGCACCAGCGTGATCCCGCTGTCGTAGGGGACGTTGAGCCACTTGTGGGCGTCAGTGGCCACCGAGTCGGCCTGCTCCACGCC
>JBBQJU010000133.1:0-7407 GCA_038326215.1 Gemmatimonadales bacterium
TGTCCGCGATCGTCGCATCACGGAACCACGGGAAGTCGTCGAACGACGCGAAGAGCACCTGTGCACCGACACGAAGGTGCACGCCATGTGCCGAGACATTGGTGACTTCAACCTCCGAAATCGGAGCGCCAGGCGGATGCGATCTCATCGTGATACTCCTGTACCAGGCGGATAACTTCAGCGAGCTGTTGCGGACGCAGGCCCTGGGAGTGCGCGATCCGAACGTCCGGGCAGCCCCAAGGAACTGGCACTACGCGATCGCCTTGGCGATGTCCTTCGGCGTGGCGCCGAGATACAGCAGCGACCGCATGAGCAGATCGAGCGACACGGTGGGATCGGCGGCCTCCATCTTGGCGACCCGGGACTGGCTCGAGCGGAGGACTTTCGCCAGGTCGCCCTGCGTCAGCCGCTTCTTCGTTCGCCACGAGCGCAGGGTCTGGCTGAGCGCGAGGCGCATCTCGACCAGGGCGGCTTCTTCGGCACTGAGCCCGAGGAAATCCGCGGCCGAGCCAACGGCCCAGCCTGCCGTCTTGAGCTTGTCACGCTTGGTGGTCTTCATCTCGTCACTCCCGGGTGGCTGCGTCATACGCCTTGAACCGTGCCTGGCATGTGGTGATCACGAGCTGGGGCGTCTGCGACGACTTCTTGGCGAAGACTTCCGCGATCACGATGGCATCTGCATCAACGCGGTAGACGATCCGCCCGCTGTAGCCGGCGCAGCAGCAGACCCGCCTCGAGTCTGGCAGCCGCAGAGAATGGGGGCGACTTCACCTCCCCCTTGAGCCAGACGAGCGGCCTGCTGCGGTCGGTCGTGACGTGCAACATATGTCAGTCCTGACATACCCGCAAGCGTGCAGCGAGTGGGCAGATGGTGGATAGTCGGACGATCGTCGGGACGACGAGCGAAACGGTCCGCCCGGATGCGGCACGGGTGGCCACGCAAGGTCCCGCGCCTCATCGCCGTTCGCACCACCATCTCAGCCCAGATCGGCACCACTTCACGCGAAAGGCATCAGCCTCCCCCACAACAAAACGGCCCGTCACATCGACGGGCCGCTCTGCATTCGTTCCTGTAATGCCCGAGGCGAGACTCGAACTCGCAAGGGATCGCTCCCGGCGGATTTTGAGTCCGCTGCGTATACCATTCCACCACTCGGGCGTGCCCAGAATCTCACAAGAGACGCAGGCGCAGGCAACCCCGGCGCACCGCCCGCCTATCGCCTACATTTGCAACCGTCCCCAACGCACCAACCCTAGCCCCGGCCGACTCCGTGATCTCCCCACGCCCCTTCCATCCCTGGCATGACATCCCCCCCGGCACCAACCCGCCGGAGACCGTCACCGCCATCATCGAGATCCCGGCCCACGGCCGCAACAAGTACGAGCTCGACAAGGAACTCGGCGTCTTCCGGCTCGACCGCGTCCTCCACAGCGCCGTCCACTACCCCGGCGACTACGGCTTCATTCCCCGCACCCTCGGCGACGACGGCGACCCGCTCGACATCATCGTCCTGCTCACCGAGCCAGTCTTTACGGGCTGCCTGATCGAGGTCCGCCCCGTCGGCGTCTTCGAGATGGTCGATCGCGGCGAAGCCGACGAGAAGGTCATCGCCGTCGCCACCACCGATCCGTTCGCCGAGTCGATCCACGACCTCGGCGACATCCGGCCGCACGCCCTCCGCGAGATCGAACACTTCTTCCAGGTTTACAAGAATCTCGAAGGGACACGCGTCGAAAGCCGCGGCTTCAAGGACGCCGCCGCCGCGAAGCAGTTCATCACCCGGTACATCAAGGCCTACGACGACCAGTTCGGCGCACCCAAGAAGTAGCGGGTCAGTCGCCGTCGCGGAGTGACCGCGGCGGCGACAACACCTCGTGCCAGATCATTGCCCGGCGCAGCGCCCTCGCCCGAGTCTCCGGCGCCGGCACCGCGACGGGCTTCGTCGTGCGGATGGCGGCGTCGAAGCGCCGATGGTCCTCGGGATTGATGGCGCCGTTCCGAAGCTGCGCCGCCACAATGCGCCGCGCCACCAACGTCTCCGCTTCGTTGTCATAATCAATGGGGGCCGACTGCGCGCGTACCACAATCTCCCTGGTGCGGTTGGGGCGCGCCTCTTCTTCAAGCGACTGCCCCTCTTCCTGATCCCACGCATCGCGCTCCGCCGGGGGCAGACGCTTGACTGCGCCGCCGAGCGGCCGCTTCCCCTGCCCCGGACGCACCGTCGCCGCCTCGATCTCCTGGTGGCGTTTGGCGCCGTCAAGCTGCCCGCGCATTTCCTGCAGCAATTCTTCCATCGTCTGCGGCGCGCGCGACCGACCACCCGACACGCCGGACATGTCCAGCTTCGCACGCTGTTGCTGTGCCGTCTTGGCGGCACGCTTCACGATGGCGACCAGTCCGTAGGCGACCGCCATCGTGAGGAAGAGTCCCTCGCCAGCCATCGATCAGCCCGAGATTTCGCCGACGCCCGGCAGCTCGCCACCGGCGGAGATCGCCCGGCGCATGTCGGTGTCAGCCTGCACGTTCTTGTAGCGCTGATAGTCCATCACGCCCAGGTGACCCGCACGGAAGGCCTCCGCGATCGCCATCGGAATCAGCGCCTCGGCCGCCACGAGCTTGGCGCGTTCGCGCACCACCTCGGCCTTGTACTCCTGCTCCACCGCGACGGCCAGCGCACGCCGCTCCTCGGCCTTCGCCTGCGCGATCCGCTTGTCGGCCTCGGCCTGGTCGGTCTGCAGCTCGGCGCCGATGTTCTTGCCCACGTCCACGTCGGCGATGTCAATCGAGAGGATCTCGAACGCCGTCCCGGCATCGAGCCCCTTGGCAAGGACCGTCTTCGAGATCATGTCCGGATTCTCGAGGACCTCCTTGTGCGACATCGCCGAACCGATGGTGCTCACGATCCCCTCGCCAACACGCGCCAGGATCGTCTCCTCGCCCGCGCCGCCGACCAGCCGGTTGACGTTGGCGCGCACCGTGACCCGCGCCATCGCCAGCAACTGGATGCCGTCCTTCGCCATCGCGGCGATCTTCGGCGTGGTGATCACCTTCGGATTCACGCTCACCTGCACCGCCTCGAGCACGTCGCGCCCGGCGAGGTCGATGGCGGTCGCCTGTTTGAAGGAGAGCGGGATGCCGGCCTTGTCGGCCGAGATCAGCGCGTTGACAACGCGAGCAACATTGCCGCCCGAGAGGAAGTGCGCCTCGAGCTCGTTGATGCCGAGCGGCAGTCCCGCCTTGCTCGAGGTGATCAACGGGTCCACGATCCGGGTCGGATCCACCTTCCGGAGCCGCATGCCGAGCAGCGTCATGAAAGGGACTCGCACGCCGGAGGCAGCCGCCCGGATCCAGAGCGCGATCGGAATGAAGCGAAAGAAGATCGTCAGGACGATCAAGCCGAGGGTGAGCAGAACCAGCAGCATCGCCAAACCGGCGCTGTCGTTATTCATGAATTGGGACTCGCATGAGGAAGGTGGAGCGTGGCGGCGTTGGCCAGCCGCACGACATGCCGATACCCCTCGGCACTGATGACCGTGACCGATGCCCCGGCCACGATGAATTCGCCCTCGGTGACCACGTCCATCCGCTCACCACCGACTTCGGCCGTGCCGGAGGGACGCAGGTCGGTGATCGCGACGCCGAGTTGTCCGATGAGGTCATCGCGCTGCGGCGCGGAGATGTAACCCTCGCCGCGCGCGACACCATGATGGTGCAGCAACCCCGCGAAGCGCTCCGAATTCGGGAGGTGCCGAATCCATGCGAAGAAGACCGCGGCGGTCACGACGAATGAGGCACCGAGGATGCCAAGGGCGCCCGCGATGTTGCCGGGACCGAGCGAGCCGCCCGCCAGCGTGAGCACGGTCGCGGCTGCCATGAAGAGGATGCCGAGGACACCGGCCACACCGAAGCCGGGGAGCACGAACACCTCGACCATCAGCGCGATCATCCCCAGGCCGAGGAGGATGACTTCCTCCCACCCGGCGAGGCCGAGCAGCATCGACGAGCCGAAGAAGAGGCCGAGCGAGACGACTGACAGCAGGCCACCCAAGCCGAAGGCGCCAGCCTTGATCTCGAAGATCAGCCCGACCATTGCCATCACCAGCAGGACCAGGGCGACCACCGGGTTCGTGAGGAACTCGAGGATCGGCGCCGCGACGACCGGGTCGAAGCCGACGACGGGCAGCACGCCAAGAGCGGGATGCTGCGCCCCGGCGATAGCCGTCAGGCCCAGCATCCCGCCAATGATCATTCCACCCGTTCGCTGCATTCCGCCTCTCGTTTCCACGGTGGTCCTTGACGGGAATCTAGCGGAATCTGTTTCAGATCACTCCGGCGGAGGCGGTCCATTCGCTGGCTGGCGATTGTCCTGCAGCTCACGGATCCGCTGGAGGAGCCGATCCCGCATCATCAGGTACTGGCCCCGTTGGATCGGGGAAAGGACCGGCTGCAGGTCGCGCATCTCGTCGCGAAACGACTCCGCGTAGGTCACGCGATTCTGCCCCATCCGATCGATCAGGCGCGAGACGGAATCGGCGTTGGCTGCGACGCCCGGACGCAGTTCGGTATCCAGCGCGTCCTGCATCCGGCGCATCTCGTCTTCCAGCAGCCGGCGACGGTCTCCGGTGGCTTGCACCACCCGCGACATGCGTGAGGCCTGGTCGTCGGTGAGCGACAACTCCTTCATGGCCCGTCGCTTGAAAGTCTCCTCGATCTGCCCGCGAAGCGCCGCGGCGCGCGGCGGCGGACCGCCGGGGCGTTGGTTGTTTCGCCCACCCTGCCCGGCCAGCGGCGACGCAGCGAGCAGCAGCAAGAGTACGGCACGAGTCGAATGCATGGTCATCCCTCCACAGTCTTGAGGAGCTGTTGCAGTTCGGTTTCCGTCAATTCATCCAGCCGCGGAAGCGGGCCAGGCGTCAAGGTCGGTGCTGGCGCCTCTCCCTCGACCGCGGCGAGCACCAACTTGAGCTCGTCCTCGAGCAAGGCATCGAGTTCCGGGATCGTGGTCACCGCTCGTGTCGGCACGATGGCGACCTCGCCACCAGTCGGCAGCCGGTTCGGGAGATACACCATCAGTGCGATCCCGGCGGCGGCCGCCAGCCCGACGAGGCCACGACTCCACCGACGCCTTGAATCGATCGCCACCACCGGGGTCTGGGCGCGAGCCTCGCGCACCACCGCCCGGGTGATCCGATCCAGATCCAACTGCGGTGCCGGAATGACGGAACGGGCGATCGGGGCCACCAGTCGCCATTCCAGCTGGCAGTCTGGGCAGATGCCCAGGTGGGCTGCCTCCTCGTTGTCCCAGCTCGCGTCACCACGCGCCACCGCCGGCATCCGGTCGGAGAGTGCTTCGCAGATCATGCAACCAACTCCTTCAGGCGGCGAACCGCATGATGGTAGTGGACTCGGGCGGCGCCAGGCGTGGTGCCGAGCGCGGTGGCAATGTCGGTGTACTCGAGGCCCTGTTCGACCCGAAGGCAGAAGACCTCACGCTGCAGCCGCGGCAAAGCGGCAATGCCAACCCGGATCCGCTCGGCCGTCTCGTCCGCGGCGAGCTCACCCGCCGGGTCAGCGATGTCGATCACGTCGTGGTCCTCAATCGCCACGTCGATCCGGCCACGCCGTTGCCGGTAGCCATCCTTGACCAGGTTGCCAGCGATCCGGAAGAGCCAGCCCCGAAAGGGGCCGTCGCCGCGCCAGCTGTCGAGCGCCCGGAAGGCACGGATGAAGGTCTCCTGGACCAGATCCTCAACGTCAGCGCTGGAGGCCCCGCCAGCCGACACGTACCGCCCCAATGCCGGCGCATGCCGCCTCACCAGATGGGAGGCGGCCTGCTCGTCCCCCCGGCGCCAAGCGGCGACCAGATCGGGATCGTTCGGGAACTCGGCGGCAAGGGCGGTCATCGAACGGAATGACGAGACAAGTTGGGCTCCGTTAAGCGAACGGCGATCAGCGAACGGCGAACGGCGAGACCCAAGCTCCGATCCATCGGGGCGACCCTGGTCCGCGGTTCGCCATTCGCCGATCGCTGTTCGCCGTCTTCCCACAACACCTTGTCCACAATGGTGATAAGATGTGGGCATTCAAGTAATATCCACAGCGTACACACCCCGTCCACCCTCTCCCCACACCGGATGTCCACAATGTTGGTGATCGGCCACCGCGGCGCCTCCGGGCACGCCCTCGAGAACACCCTCGACGCCTTTGCCCGATGCGTCGCCCCGTCGCCGACGGCCTGCGACGGGGTCGAGCTGGACATCCATACGACTGCCGACGGCGAGTTGGTGGTGCACCACGACGCGGCCTTGGCCGACGGCCGTGCCATCCACAGCCTGACGGCGGCCGAGGTGGCGAAGGTCCGGCTCTCAGACGGAAGCACCATCCCGGCACTCTCCGACGCGCTGAAGGTGCTGGCCCCGATTGAGGTGTTCATCGAGGCCAAGGGGGTCGCGAGTCACGGCCTTGGGCGCCTGCGGGCGTTGATGGCCGGGCACCCCTACCCCGAGCGGCTCCATGTCCACGCCTTCGACCACCGGGTCATTCGTCGCCTCTTCGAGGCGGACGGGTCGCTCTCGCTGGGGGTCCTCTCCGCGTCGTACCCGCTCGACGTCCCGGGTCCGGTGCTGGCAACAGGGGCCCGCACGCTCTGGCAGGAGTGGCAACTGATCGATCGCGACCTGGTGGAACGCTGCGCGATGGTGGGCATCCGGGTGATCGCCTGGACGGTCAATGACGCAGCAGTCGCGCGGCACCTGAGGGAGTTGGGCGTGGCCGGCGTGTGCGGGAATTGGCCGGAACGACTTGCATCACAGGGTCGCTAGGCGTTGGGATGTCTCCGCTGTCAGCCGAGGCCGTCAGGCCGCGGCATCGCTGGCGACAAGACAGCCGCGGCGTGGCGCAAAAACAAAAACCCCCGGCGCATGGCCGGGGGCTGTCCAACATCCGATTACGGCCCACGGCCTGGCGGCCGTGGCTGACTACTGCGCCATAACCTTCGGATAGACCGACACCTGCTGCCGAGCCTTGTCCTTCCGCTCGAACTTCACGACGCCGTCGATGTAGGTGTGCAGCGAGTCGTCCTTGGCGCGGAAGACGTTCTTCCCAGGATGGAACTTGGTGCCGCGCTGCTTGACGAGGATGCTCCCCACCGTGACAGACTCGCCACCGAAGTGCTTCACGCCCAGGTACTGCGGATTCGAATCGCGACCGTTGCGGCTAGAGCCGACACCCTTCTTGTGAGCCACGTATTACCTCAACCAGTCACAACGTCAGTGATGCGGACTTCGGTGTGCTTCTGCCGATGTCCGGTCTTCCGGCGGTATCCCTTCCGGCGCTTGAACTTGAAGACGTAGATCTTCTCGTCCTTGCCATGCTTGACGATTTCGGCCGAAACCGAGGCGCCCGCG
>JBBQJU010000134.1:0-7399 GCA_038326215.1 Gemmatimonadales bacterium
AGGCCCGACCGCATCAGCCGCTGGCATGGCGACGATTGACGACGTGACCGTGACGGTGACGCCGCCACCCTACTTGGGCCAACGTCCCCGCACGCTCCGCAACCCGACGCGGGTGGAGGCGATGAGCGGAAGCCGCGTTGACCTCAGCGTGCGGTCGAGTGCCGCAACGATCGCGCTGGAGACGCTCGCCGACACGACAGGGCTGGAGCGTCGCGGCGCCGCGTTCACGGCGACCCTCTCGGCGACCGCCGATGGATTCCTCGGGCTGGTGCCGACGGGCGGCGATGGAAACGCCGGTGACCGCCGCGTGATCGGCCTCACGGTGGTCGAAGATCGCCCGCCGACGGTGGTCATCAAGACGCCAGGGCGCGATCTGCATTTCCCTGATGGTGCCCGAACCATCACCGTGACGATCGAGTCCACCGATGACGCGGCGCTCGCGTCGCTGACACTACGCGCGACGACCGTATCGGGCTCGGGCGAGCGCTTCTCCTTCGCGGAGCGCAACATCCCGATCACGATCGTTCGGCAGGATGCCAACCACTGGAGCGCTACTGTCGCCTGGCGTCTGACCACCCTCGGTCTCGAACCTGGCGACATGGTGGTGTATCGGGCCGTGGCCGCCGACCATCGACCTGGCAAAGCGCCGGTCGAATCCGATGCGTGGATCGTCGAGATCACCGCGCCCGGCAGTGTCGCCGCCGGTGGCTTCGCCATCGACCCGGAACAGAATCGCTACGCCCTCTCGCAGCAGATGGTCATCCTCAAGACGGAACGGCTCCTCGCCGGGAAGAGCCGACTCTCTGCTGAGAGTTTTGCCGACTCGGCCGCGCAGATCGGGGTGGAGCAGCGACGGGTGCGCGCCGAGTTCGTGTTCATGATGGGCGGCGAAGTGGATGACGGCCAAGGGGAGGAGATCAGTCAGACCGACCTGAACGAGGTGAAGGAGGCCGAAGGCGAGGACGAGCTGTCGGCAGGCCGGCTGATGAACGCGGGTCGACTCGCCTTGGTGCGTGGTATCCGCAACATGAGCCGCGCCGCCACGCTCCTCGGTACCGACGACGCTCCGGGGGCGCTGCTCGAGGAGCGGAAGGCACTCGCCGAGATCGAGAAGGCCTTCTCGCACTCGCGGATCATTCTCCGGGCGCTGACGCAGCGCGAATCGCTCGACCCCAAGCGACGGTTGACCGGAGCGCTCGACGAGGTCGTCAATGCTGTGGAAGTAGTGACGGCGCGGCCGACTGATGCCAAGCTCGTCGCCATGCGTCGGCTCCTCGGGACCCTCACGACGTTGCCGGCCGCGCCGTCCCGCTCGGCGGTCAGCAGCCTCGCGGAGTCGGCGTTGCGGATCGATGCCGCCGATCCGGGATTGCAGGCCATTGCCGCGGGATTGAGCAAGGCGGCCGAATCGCTCGGGCGCGGTCAGACCGCCGAGGCCAGCCACGAGCTCGACCAGATGGCGGTCGCGCTCTCCTCGCGACTTGGGGCCGCGTCGTTGCGCGCACTCGGTGCCCCTGCGGGTGCCGAACTGCGCCGACTGCGTGGGCGACTCGCGGAGCCGATGCCGACGCGGAGGTCGCCGTGATCCCGCGATGGCCGCTTCGGGCGGCGGCTGTGGCGATTGCGCTGCTCGGCGTGCTCGATCCGACATTGACCACCCGGCGCTTTGCTCGCGCCGAGGTGCAGGTGATCGCGACCGACGCGGGGCGTGACTCCGCGCTGGTCGCGTCGGTCGTCGAGAGATTGGGTGGCGAGTTTCGCGTGATCGTCGGCGACGCCGGCGACGCGGATGCGACGGTGCTTGTTGGCGATCGGCTACCGGCGGGTATCGACGCGAGGCAAGGTCCCCTCGTCGCCGTAACGCCACCGCGCCCCTCGGCGTGGCTCGCGATTGAACGGGTCGCGGTGCCGCGTGAGGTTCGCCGGGACGAACGGGTAGATGTGCAGGTACGGGTGCGCGTCGTTGGTGCTGCTGGGAAGTCGGTCGATGTGGCGCTTCGGGATGGCGCGCGCATTGTGGCGCGCAGCACCGTGCGGGTGGCGGATGCCGATGCGCAGGTCGCCGTGGCGCTGCCGTTTGTGGCGACGCAGGCCGGGGTGGCCCGACTCCGCGTCCAGGCAGCGCTTCCGGGGAACGCTGCGGAAAGTGCCGACGCGTTGATTGCCGTTGGCGAGGCGCCGCATGAGGTGCTGGCCTTTGATCTCCGGCCGTCGTGGCAGGCGACTTTCATCCGACGAGCCCTCGACGCCGACCCGCGCCTCGCCACGGCGACGCGGATGGTCAGCTCACGGGGGATCAGCACGGCGCGGGGGGTGGCTCCTGGGAGTCTCTCCGATGCTGGCGCGCTCGCACGATTCGCCGTTGTCGTCGTCGGCGCCCCGCAATTGCTTGCCGATCTCGATGTCGCCGCGCTCGAGGGCTTCCTTCGTGTGCGCGGTGGCCGTGTCGTGCTCCTCCTTGAGCGGTCGCCGGAGGGGACGCTGACGCGGCTCACCGGTGGTAGCGGCTGGCAGCACGACAGCAGTGGCCGAGTGGTCGACGTCGTGGGGGATTCGCTGCTCGGCCGACTGCGAGGCGCGTCATTCGCGTGGCCCGCGAGATTGCCGCCCGGGGCAGAAATCATCGCGGAGGCGGGAGCCAGTCGGCCGGTGATCTATCGGCGGCCGGTGGGCGAGGGCGAGGTCGTAGTGGTCGGGACACTCGACAGTTGGCAACGGCGCAGGGTGTCCGAGTCTGCGTTCGGGAGTTTCTGGCCGAACCTCATCGCCGGGCTTGCCGCCGCCGCCCCGCCGCCGATCGAGGTGACCCTGGAGGAATCGGTGCTCCGCCCAGGGGAGGCGACGTCAGTGCACGTCACCCTCCGCGATGTCGCAACCGGCCGTGCTGCGGCCTCCACGGTGGCCGCGACCCTAGTAGACGCCGCAGGCGGTCGGACGATGGTCCGGCTCTGGCCTGGATTCGCCGAGGGAGCGCTGGAGGGGACGGTGCGTGCGGCTGTGAGCGGGGCGGGGCGGTTGGAAGTCCAGCGGGGTTCCGACACGGTCTCGGTCCCGCTGATGGCCGACCCCGCGGCGGTCCATGCCCGGCCGGGAGGTGCCGACTTGCTCGCACGCTGGGTGGCGGGCTCGGGTGGTGCCCGGGTAACGGGCGACAACCTCGCACGGCTCCCCGACGTAGTGCATAAGTTGATCGGTGTCGAGCCCACGCCCGAACGCTGGCACCCGATGCACTCCCCATGGTGGATTCTCCCGTTTGCCTTTCTGTTGGCCACTGAATGGTGGCTTCGCCGCCGCGCTGGAGATGCCTAGATGACAGCTGCAGACAATTTCGGTATGCTTGGCGACCGAGGCGCACTGCTTCACCCCCTCCCGACATTCCCCATATGCTGACACGCGAAGAAGCGAAGGCTGTCGTCGACAAGGTCCTGAACCTTGCCAAGGCCGATGCCGTCGAAGTGAATCTGTCCGCCAGCGAGCGATCCGGCACGCGATGGGCCAACTCGACCATCACCACCAACCTGGTGCAATACGACCGGAACCTCACGGTGACGGTCCGCCTTGGACAAAAGGTGGGGACGGCCTCGACCCGCGACTGGTCGGACGATGGCATCAAGGCGATGATCGCCGAGGCCCTGGGCGTTGCGGAAAAGGCGCAGGAGTCGCCCAATCTCGCGGCGCTGCTCGGTGCGCAGGAGTACCTCCCTATGGACGGCGCGCCCACGGAGATGATCACGCTCGGCCCCGCAGAACGGGCGCGAATGGTGAAAGCCTCGCTTGATGTCGCCGCGGCGAAGGGCGTGGTGGGGGCCGGCTTCATTCCGAAGAACGATGTCACAACCTGCGCGGCCAATTCCGCGGGACTCTTCGCGTATTTCCGAAGCGCCGACGTCTCGTTCGCGCTGACCTGCCGCATGGCCGATGGCAGCGGATCGGGGTGGGCCGGGGCGATGGGGATCAAGGATATGCGGATGCTCGACCCGCATGCGCTGACCGAGATCGCCGCCAACAAGGCGTTGAAGAGCCGGAAGGCGAAGGCGCTTGAGCCGGGCCGGTACACGGTGATCCTCGAGCCGCGGGCCAACGCGCGGTTCCTCTCACTGGTGACCGGCGTCTTCCAATCGGGCGGCGGTGGTCGCGGCGGCGCTGGCGGGCCTGGCGGTCCCGGCGGAGCCGGTGCACCGGGCGCGGCGGGTGGTACGCCGCCGGCTGGCGCGACGGGGGCAGCTCCGGCGGGTGGTGGTGGTGGTGGCGGCGGTGGAGGTGGTGGCGGTGGTGGTGGCGCTGCCGAGTTCCTCAAGGACAAGAAGCCGGGCGACAAGATTTTCAGCGACCTCTTCACGCTGAAGAGTGACGTCGGCAATCCGATCCTGCGGCAGTCGCCGATCCTCGGCACATACAAGCCGGCCGCACCGGTCACATGGGCCGAGAATGGACTGTTGCGCAATACGACCAACAATCAGCCGGCCGGGTTGAACAACTCCTTGGTGCAGGGTGGCAGCGAGCTCACGCTTGAGGAGATGATCCGCCAGACGCGCCGCGGCCTGCTGGTGACGCAACTCTGGTACATCCGTGGCGTCCCGGCGGAGGGGCAGCCGCTGCTCAACACCGGGATGACCCGTGACGGACTCTTTCTGATCGAGAATGGCGAGATCGCCGGTCCGGTGCAGAATTTCCGCTGGAACATGTCGCCGCTCGTCGGCTACAACAATTTGACGCTCGTGGGAAAGCCGGAGCCGATGGGCCTTGGCGAATCCTCGGAAGGCGGCAACGCCGCCCTCGTGCCGCCAGTGCGGATCGAGGAGTTCTACATGACGTCCGTCTCCCCCGCCGTTTAAGAGGACCGCTCCATGGAACCCACTCGTCGTGATTTTCTCAAGGGCGTTGGCGTGGCTGCGGCGCTGCCGTATGTCGCCCATGACGTCATGTCGGACATTCTCGCCACCTCGCGCCGCGGCAACGCCTACGAATCCAAGTTCAAGGCGCTCGCCGATGTCGTGCTCGGGGAGGCGCGGCTCGCTGGCTGCCGATACGCCGATGTCCGCTTTACCATGACGTCGAGCCTCCCCGGCGGGAGTGCGAATTTCCGGGTCGCCGCCGCCGGCCGCGGTGGAGCCCCTGGCACCGCCGCTGATAGCACCGCCGCCGCGGCTGGCGGTGGGCGAGGTGGTGGACGCGGTGGCGGTGGAGGTGGGGGTGGCTTTGGCGGCGGCGGACGCGGCGGAGTGCAGGGGATCCCCACCGATGCCGACCGCAAGGCCGCCGGCTTCGGCGTCCGCGTGATGCACAGCGGCGTCTGGGGCTTTGCCTCGTCGCCGATCGTGACCGAGGACGAGTTGCGCCGCATCACACGCCTCGCGACCGAGATCGCCAAGGCCAGCGCGATCGCCAAGAAGACCGACCTGAAGCTGGCCCCGGTGCCGGCCTACATCGAGCACTTCATCACCCCGATGGTCAAGCATCCGACGTCAGTCTCGACCACCGACAAGCAGGCCTGGGCACAGAAGATCGTCGATAAGGCCAGCAAGGTTGCCGGCGTGACCGCGGTGCAGGTCTCCGCCAACCACGGCTACGAGTGGCGCTACTTCGCCTCGACGGAAGGCTCCTACATCGAGCAGGAACTGTTCACCACGACGCCGACGATGAGCGTGACGGCCAAGGTGGGCGAGGTCACCAAGACCCGCAACTACCCTGGTGTCGCCGCATGCGGTGGCTGGGAACTCGCGGAACAGAGCGACTTCTTCGACGTCGCCGAGCAGGTCGCGACCGATGCCGTCGAGATGTGCACGGCCAAGCCCCTCGGCGGGAGCGGCCTCAAGGACCTGATCCTGTCACCCTCGCATGCGATGCTCACGATCCACGAGATCGTGGCCCACGCGACCGAACTGGACCGGATCATGGGCTATGAGGCCAACTACGCGGGCACGTCCTTCGTGAAGGTCTCGGACATCGGCAAGCTCAAGTACGGTTCGAAGCTGATGAACGTCACCGCCGACAAGACCGACAACGGCCTCGCCGCGGCGGGGTTCGACGACGACGGCGTCAAGGCGCAGAAGTGGCCGATCGTCCGCGACGGCATTCTCGTCGGCCTGCAGACCAACCGCGAGACGGCGCACCTCATCGGCGAGACCTCGTCGCGCGGCTGCACCTTCGCCAATTCGTGGCGCGACTATCCGTTCCTCCGGATGCCCAACATCCACCTCGAGCCGGGGGGGGAGAATGCACCGACGCGCGAGGAGCTGATCGCCGACGTCAAGAACGGCGTCATGATCGACGGCCGCGGGTCGTACTCTATTGACCAGCAACGCTACAACGGCCAGTTCGGCGGGCACATCTTCTGGGAGATCAAGAACGGCAAGATCACCCGGCAGTGTACCGACGTCGCCTACAACGCCATCACCACGGACTTCTGGGGCAACCTCGACGGCATCACCGGTCCGAAGGAGTATCGGAAATACGGCACCGGCGGTGACGCCAAGGGCCAGCCCACGCAGACGAACTCGGTGTCCCACGGGTCGCCCTGGCTCTTGATCCGGAAGATGATGGTGGGGGCGGCGTTCGACTGAACGACGGGATGATCGATGGTCGATGATCGATTGATCCGTGCGGGAAATCAGAAGGGCCGGCCCTCACATCGAGGTGCCGGCCCTTGCTGCGCTATCGATCATCGATCATCGATCATCGATCACGTCATCGCATACACGACCAGATTGACCGCAAACTTCGTGTTGTCACTCCGCCGGAAGCGCTTGTTCTGCCACGCGTAGTCCCATTCACAGCCGTAGTCCTGATTGGCGAAGATCACGCCGAGGCGTCCGTCGCGTTCGACGCCGCGGAGGTAGTCGTGCACGACGTTGTCGCCCCAGCCGTTGATCTCGTGGCTGGTCTGCGGTGGCCCGTCAAAGCGGAAGAAGCTCCGATACAACGGATGGCGATTGGAGATCTTGGCGAGGGTGTCAGCGCCCGGGAAGGCACGGCGCATCTCGGCGACGAATGACGTGCTGTAGAGGCCGTTGACGTCGTGGTTGCAGTCGTCCGAGAAGAGCAGGCCGCCACCCTCGACGTACCGGGCCAGCCCCTGTCGCTCCTTCTCGCTGAAGCGCACCAGCTTGTGGCCGGTCATGAAGAGGAACGGGAAGGCGCCGAGCTCGGTCGAGTCCGCCGTGATCACCACTTCCTGTTCGCGCACCGGGACGGTGGTGTACTGCAGGACGGCGTCGAGCACGTTGGCGCAGACCTTGGGGTTGTAGTCCCAGTCGCCGGAATCGTAGCGGAGTCGGGCAAAGGTGAATTCGCCAGCAGACCGCTGGGCGTCAAGCCAGCGCGGCGGCGCCCCCCCAAGGGGGGGGGGGGCCCGCCCAGCCGCGGGGAAGGACCCCCCCGAGACCGCGGGGGGGGTGGC
>JBBQJU010000135.1:0-7398 GCA_038326215.1 Gemmatimonadales bacterium
ATGCGGATCGCGCGCTCGGAATCGGCAGCGGCCAGACGATCTCCCACCCGTACGTCGTGGCAGCCATGACGCAGTTGGCGCGACCGAGCCGGACCGATGGCTGGCGCCATGCTTCCGTGGACTAGTGCAGGTGGAGCCGCCAGCGCGAGCTTGCCAGGGACCGCCCGCCCGAAAATGGTCGGCACGCGGCGTGGCTGGAGGAGGACCTCACGTGCCATGGTCAGGTCCAACCGAAACTGCTGTTCCATCGCGTCGCCAAGAGCCTCATCGTCGATAAAGATATCCAGTTCCCAATTTGCCAACAACGAAGAAGCGTTCAAGTTACTTGATCCGACGCGGCTCCATCGGCGATCCGCCACGATCGTCTTGGCATGGAGCATCGGTCCGGTCCATTCCCAGATCCGAACCCCTGCCCGCAAGAGTGGACGGTACCCCACCCGGGCCAGGTTTCGGATGGTCGGGAGGTCGCTCGCGCCGGGAAGCAAGAGCCGGACATCGGCCCCGTCCCGGGCGGCATCCTGGAAGGCCTGGTACATCCGCTGGGGCGCGGCAAGGTAGGCCTCGGTCACCCACACTCGCTCCCCCGCGATCCCCAACATGAGGTCGATGGTCCGGTACGCCCGCTCCCGGCCGGGTTCCGTGGCCACGACCCGGACCGCGGTGTCACCGGCCTCCTCGACGTCAGGAGGCAGTTCGTTGGCATCGTCGGGGGGTGGCCCTCCGGCAAAGGTCCACGCGCGGACGAAGGCCGCGTCCAGCGCGCGGACCGCTGGCCCGACGATCGCCACCGCGGTATCGCGCCAGGGACGCCGTGACCGCGCTGCATCGCCGACCCATTCGTCTCCGATGCAGAGGCCGCCGGTCACCGCGGACGCGCCATCGACCACCAGCAATTTCCGATGATCCCGGGCAATGAAGAGCAGCGGATCGCGGAGGCGCGGTGGCCCGAACGCCCGGACCTCGACGCCCGCCTCGCGGAGCGCGCGCCAAAAACGGCGCGAGGTGCTGAACGACCCGGCCCAGTCATAGAGGACGCGCACCTTCACGCCGGCACGTGCCTTGGCCATCAGGGCATCGGCGAACCCTTGCCCGACCAGGTCGTCGTGGATGATGTAATTCTCGAAGTGGATCCGGCGGGTGGCCGCAGCGATCTGCGCGTGCATGGCGGCGTAGGTGTCGGGCCCATCGACCAGCAGGGTGACGGCATTGCCCGGAATGACCTGAATGCCGGCCGCGCGATCGAGCGCGCGGACGAGCCCACCGCTCCCCGTCCGCAGGCGGACCGGCGACGGGGTCATGCGTTGCCCAGACCGAGGGCCTGTTCGTGCGGGCGGAGTGCGGCGAGCAGGTCGCGGATCAGTGCATCGAGCGGCACGCCAAGTTCCTCAGCCCCGAGGCGGACATCCTCGCGTGAGACGCCACGCGCGAAGCCCTTGTCCTTGAGCTTCTTGAGGACCGACGGTGCCTCGAGATCAGCGAACGACTTCGAGGGGCGCACCAGCGCACACGCCACCAGAAACCCCGCAAGTTCGTCGACGGCGAAGAGTGCCTTGGCCAACGTCGTCACTCGGGGGACACCGGTGAAGGCGGCGTGGCCGAGGATCGCCTCGCAGCCGTCCTCGGGGAAACCGAGCGAGCGGAGGTGGCGGACCCCCTCCGACGGATGCTCGGCATCGGCGGCCTGATCGGCGTTGGGAAAGCGCTCGTAGTCGAAGTCGTGCAGCAGACCGACGACGCCCCACCATGACGGATCACCGTCGTAGCGGGGCGCCAGTTGTTGCATGCAGAGTTCCACGGCGTGCATGTGGACCCGAAGGGCGGGCGACGCCGTCCACTCGGTCATGAGCTGCCAGGCGCGCTCGCGAGACCACGCCGTGGCCGTCATCAGTGCACCATCCCGCCCTGGGGCGCGGCGGCCGAGGCGAGAAACGGCACCCGTGCCGCTTCATCGCCATCGAGGAAGACGACGAAGGCGTACTCGCCCGGCACCGAGAGCGGGACATCGAAGACCAGAACCAGCGGCGCGTCGAGGTCCATCACGCCCGCAGGCGGTTCGTTCACTTCCATCATCCCGTTCTGCTCGAACAGGGAGTCGCCATTCGGGTCGACCAATCGGACGGTGACCTGATGCTGACCGACCTCCGTGCGCCGGCCACGCACGTGCACCACCAGGTGCGCACGTGGGTGGACGCCCGGGAACTGCCCGACCATCAGGTGCCGCCAGATCCCCAGAATGGAGAGCTTGCCGTACTGATCGACCAGGGCATAGTCGGCGAGGGCTGCGAGTTCGACGTGCAGAGTCAGCTCACCCGGATGGAGGTGATGACATCGCCCTGCTTGATGGCGTTGACCACGTCCATTCCCTCGGTCACCTGCCCGAAGACCGTGTGGATGCCGTCGAGATGCGCCTGCGGTGAATGCGCGATGAAGAACTGCGACCCGCCCGTGTCCTTGCCGGCGTGCGCCATCGAGAGCGAGCCGGCGGCATGCTTGTGCGGATTGCCCTTGGTCTCGCACTTGATGTTCCACCCCGGGCCACCGGTGCCGACACGCGGGTTGTTCGGATCCTTCGAGAGCGGATCGCCGCCCTGGATCACAAAGTTCGGAATGACGCGGTGGAAGCGTACGCCGTCATAGAACTCGCTGTTGGCGAGCTTCTCGAAATTCTCGACCGTCCCCGGCGCAGCGTCCGGATAGAGTTCGGCGGTGATGGTCCCGCGAGCGGTGACGAGCGTGGCAATCTTGGACATCGGACAAATCCTCTTGGGGTGAGTGCACAATATACGATGATCGATCATCGATGATCGATCATCGATCATCCTGTCTGCCCGGGCAGAGATCCCTCAGCACACAGGTCCCACAGCGGGGCCGATTCGCGATGCAGACCCGCCGACCGTGCCAGATCAGCAGGTGGGAGACCAGCGTCCAGTCCGTGATGGGGATCAGCGGGATCAGCTCCTGCTCCAGCTTGACCGCGTCGGTGGCGCGGGAGAGCCCCAGCAGGCGCGAGAGCCGGAGCACATGGGTGTCCACCGTGATCCCCTCGCTCAGCCCGAAGGCGTTGCCGAGGACGACGTTGGCCGTCTTGCGCCCGACGCCCGGCAGCGGGCGCAGCTCCGCCATGGTGCGGGGCACGTCGCCGTCGAACGTCACGACCAGCCCCTGCGCCATCCCGATCAGCGA
The DNA here is from genome assembly GCA_038326215.1 of Gemmatimonadales bacterium. GTDB lineage: Bacteria > Gemmatimonadota > Gemmatimonadetes > Gemmatimonadales > GWC2-71-9 > Palsa-1233. Next base: position 3,184 of record JBBQJU010000135.1, read on the forward strand.
CTTGGCCTTGTTGCGGAAGAAGCCGGTGGAGCGGATCAGCCCCTCCACCTCGACCTGCGTCGCGGCCGCCAGTGCGTGCGCGTCGGAATACCGGGCGAAGAGTGCCGGGGTGACCAGGTTGACGCGCACATCGGTGCACTGGGCCGAGAGGATGGTGGCGGCGAGCAGCTCGAAGGCGTTGCGATAGTCGAGCTCGCAGTGCGCATCGGGATATTCGGTCTTGAGCCGAGCCAGCAGCTCGAGGACGCGGGCCGCCTTGGCGGCCTTGGTCTCGCGCGGCACGCTAGGGACGGCGGGCGCGGGCGAAGCGGAGGAAGCCGTCCGCATCACGACAGTTGAGGACATCGTCTCGACCGAGTCCTCCCTTCCGCGCCACGCCGATGCCCCAGCGCACATTCGCCAAGCCGGCAACAGTATGGGCATCGCAGCCGATGGTGATCATCACGCCGGCAGCACGCGCCGCACGAAGCACGCGCCAGTCGAGATCGAGTCGATGCGGGTCGGCGTTGATCTCGATGGCCACCTGGTGCGCGGCGGCCACTGCGAAGATACGATCGAGGTCGACCGGATACGGTTCACGCGCCAGCAGCAGCCGCCCCGTGGGATGGCCGAGAATCGCCAGATACGGCGACGTGAGGGCTCGGCAGATCCGCTCGGTCATCTCCTCACGCGTGAGCGTGAAACGGGAGTGCACCGACCCGATGATGAAGTCGAAGCCGGCGAGGATGTCGTCGGGATAATCGAGTGCGCCGTCCGCGAGGATGTCGCTCTCGATCCCCTTGAGGATGCGGATCCCCGGCATCGTGGCGTTGACGGCGTCGATCTCGTCCCATTGGCGGCGCAGGTCATCGGGCTGCATCCCGCCTGCATACGCGGCGGCGCGCGAGTGGTCGGTGATGCCGCAGTAGGCATAGCCTTCGGCCAGACACGCCGCCGCGATCTCCGCCACACTGTTGCTGCCATCGGAATAGGTGGTGTGGCAATGCAGGAAGCCGCGCAGGTCGCTTCGCTCGAGCAGGCGCGGCACGGGGGCCGTGAGGTCCGTCCCGGCCTCGCGCAGCTCCGGCGGAATCCACGGCAGGCCGAGGGCACTGTAGAGCGACTCCTCGCTCGGCGTCGGCACGAACCGGCTGCCCTGCCAGAGCGCTGTGCCGGCCAGCGTGAAGCCGCGCGACGTGGCATGCGCGGCGAGCGCGGCCAGGTGCTCCGTACTGCCAGTGGCCTGCACCAGCACGGCGCCGAGGTTTTGCGGCGGCGTGACGATCACCTGCACCGCCGTCCCGGCGGCGAGGCGGAGGGTGGCGCGGCGCTCGTCCTGTCCGGCGATTTCCCGGGCGCCCGGGAGTGCACTGAGCGCGCGGAAGATCTCTTCCGGCGGGACGTCAGCGACCAGCACCACCACCAATTCGCGCACCGTCTCCATGCGGCGACGCACCTCGCCGGCGACATGCACCGCCACAACGTGCGGGACCCGACCAAGCGCCTCGGCGAGTCCCTCCGCCTCGTCATGGGCATGATGGATCAGGCGCGACTGGCTGGCTTGCCGCAGGAAGGCGATCCCCTTGGCCACGTTCTCGGCCGTCCGCTCGCCGAAGCGCGGCAACGCGGCGAGGCGACCGTCGCCCGCCGCAAGTTCCAACTCGGCCAGCGTGTCGATCCCGAGCGTCTGGTGGATGGCGCGGACCTTGGAGACGCCGAGGCCGGAGAGCTGCAGCATCTCGACCAATCCCGGCGGCACTTCCCGCCGCAGCTCCTCGAGCAGCTCCGCGCGGCCGGTCTGCACCAGCTCGGTGATGGCCTGGAGGATGGCCGGGCCGATCCCCTTCGCGTCAGCGAGTGACCCGTCGGCGATGGCCCCGTCCAGTGGCGCGACGAACCCCTCCACCGTCTTCGCGGCCGCTGTGAAGGCGCGCACGCGGAAGGTGTTCTCGCCCTTGAGCTCGAGGTAGGCCGCGATCTGGTCGAGCGCGCGTGCCACCGCCGTGCGATCCATCACTGCCATCTCAACGCTCCTCTCCGATCCGGGCCGCGCGCCACCCGAGCAGCATCAGCTCCTCAGGCGCCGCGACCGAATGCAGCCCTGCCGTGTCACCGCCGGGCATCGTTGGGGCGAACAGCTCGGCGCCGTCTTCGCGGGCCATCGGCCCCGGGGCGTCGCCCTGCACCACCACGACGGCCAAGCCGGGACGTTCGGGGTGCACGCCAAAGCACGCCACCATCCGGAGCCCGGCGCCGTCGGGGAGCACGAACCAGCCGTCGAGGGGCTCGTGGGGCTCGCCGTCGGCGAGCTGGGCCCAGACGAGGCGTGGGGCGATCTGAATGTACTCCACGGTCCGCGGCGGCGTGCCGATCGCCATCGTCGGCGCACAGAGTCGTTGCGTCATGGTCAGGTCGATGGACTGCGTCTTTCCCCCGGCCGCCCAGAAACGGTACGCGGCGTGGGTGAAGGCGACGAAGTCGTCCATCGCCTCGCCGACGCCGTCGTCCGGCCGCATCCCCTGCAGCAGGTCCACGACCGCTTCGGCGAGCAGGAAGTGGTCGAGATCGGGCGCGTCGCCGACGGCCTCGCGCACCGCCGGGAAGTGCTCGTCGGCCAGTCCCCCGAAGACCAGGGTGAAGGGATGCGGACGATCGGTCATGCGCGCGGCAGGAAGGGGTCGAGTGCGGCGACGAATGCCGCCGCCGCTTCGACGTAGGGGACGTGCCCGCAGTCGGGGAGCACCACGCAGGGTGCCCGTAGTGCCGCGGCCGTCGCCTCGGCGGTCGCGAGCGGGATCGGGTCGTCGTCGCCGTGCAGCACGATCGCCCGCAGCGACAACTCGCGCAGCGCAGGGCGGAGATCGAATTCGTCGCCGAGCGAGTTCCACACTTCCTGCTGGGTGCGGCCCGTCAACCGGAACGGCGTCAGCTCGTGCACGCGCGACGGATCATGGAAATAGCCGGCGACGGCGAGTTCGAAGAGCCGCTGGTTGTAGGCGGGGATATCGTGCGCACGAAGGCCGCTCTCCTGGAGCGCCTTGCGTTCGGCGAGCAGCGCCGGCGTCGCGTTGCGCGCCGCGAGTGCCGCTTCGTACCCCGCGCGCTCCTGCTTCGCCGCGGGCGCGGGCGACACGAGCGCGAGCGACGCCACGCGCGTCGGATGGGTCACGGCGTACAGCATCGCCAGCAGCGCGCCCCAGGAATAGCCGAGGAGATGCAACTGCTCGAGGCCCCAGACATCGCGCAGCGCCTCGAGATCGGCGACCTGCTCGCGCCATCCTACGGGAACATCGCGCGCGACGGGCGAGCGGCCGCCGCCACGCTGATCGTAGTAGACGAGGGTGCGGCCAGTGGCGAGCGCATCCATGCCAGGGAGGAGATAGTCGTGATGGGCGCCGGGGCCACCGTGCAAGACGATGACCTCGGGTCCCTCGCCGATGCGCCGCTCGAAGAGCGACACACCGCGGACCTGCCGTGTGATCGTACGCTCCGTCACAGCAGGACGGCGAGCGCCTCCGCCACCTGCCGCACGGCGCGCTCCTCCTCGGGGGTGAATGGATCGAGGACGTCGGAATCGACGTCGATCTGGCCGAGGATCTGCGCGCCGCGGCGGATCAACACCACCAACTCGGAGCGCGTGAAGAGATTGCACGCGATGTAGTTCTCGCGGCCCTGCACGTCACCGACATTCTGGTCCTGACCGGTGGCGACGGCGGTGCCGCAGACGCCCTTCCCCACCGGAATGCGGTCGTGCTCGGTGTCCCGTCCGCTGTAGGCCTCGAGCACCAGCTCGTCGCCGTGCAGCATGTACAGGTACACCGAGGTGTAGGGCGCGCCCGCCTCGCGCATGAGCTCCGCGGCGAGGGTCAACATCTCCTGCCGCGGCACCGCGTGGTTGAACGCCGAGCGCAACCGGGTGACGACGCGATCGGCGTCGAGGACCGGCTGACTCACGAGCCCGGCCGCACGCCGAGGATCACGGCGACCGTCTTCTCGGCGCCTTCGCGCTGGAAGACGACGGTGATCGTGTCCCCCGGTTTGTGGGCGCGGAGGACTTCGGTCATCGCCTGGAGGTCGAGGGTCGGCTTGCAGGCCATCTTGAGCAGGGTGTCACCCGCCTTGAGCCCGGCCTTTTCGGCGGGCGAGCCGACCGTGACACCGTTCAGAAAGATCCCGCCGGTCGACCCCTCCATGTCGGGGATCGAGCCGAACCAGGCGCCGTAGCCGGTGGCCGGG
>JBBQJU010000136.1:0-7327 GCA_038326215.1 Gemmatimonadales bacterium
ATCTCGCCGGGGCCGCCGTCGGGGGGCCTGGGTCAGGCCAGGTGCTGCTTGATCTTCGCTTCGAAGGCCGGGCGGGGCATCGCGCCCACCACGGTATCGACGTGCTGACCGTCCTTGAAGAAGGCGATCATCGGAATTGACCGGACGTTGAACTTCATCGCCGTGGCCTGATTGGAATCAACGTCGACCTTGGCCACCTTGACCTGACCGTCGTACTCCTCGGCCAAGGCCTCGAGGGTCGGCGCAATCGCGCGACACGGCCCACACCATTCGGCCCAGAAATCGACCATCACGAGGCCCTTCGCCCCGGTCACTTCATCCGCAAAGGTCGCATCGGTCACGACCACTGTCTTGCCACTCATGTCATCACTCCTGACGCACCCGTCATGTTAGGTTCCCAGCATGAAGCCTACGATCGCACACATTGGCATTGCCGTGCCCGACGTGGACGCTGCACTGCGTTTCTACCGCGACGTCCTGCAGGTGCCGACCCGTGGCCCCGAGGAAGCCGATGGCGCCCGGATCGTGCATCTGGCGTTCGGCGAATCCGAAGTCGAACTCCTCGAGCCGATGCAGCCGGACTCCCCGATTGGCCGGTTCCTCGCCAAGCGCGGGCCGGGAATCCACCACATCTGCTATCGTGTCCCCGATCTTGATGCCGCCCTCGCCGCCAGCGTGGCGCAGGGTTACACGCTGATCGATGCGACACCGCGCAGCGGTGCGGGGGGCTGTCGGATCGCCTTCCTGCATCCCAAGAGCACCGACGGCATCCTGATCGAACTCACCGAGTAGCGGGTTCGCTCACCAAACGCCGCCGGGGGCGAATCAGTTCCCTGGCCGACCACCGCTGGTGGCGCAGGGCTGATTGACCTTGCTGGCCGCGTCGAGGTCGAGGTTGCGGACCAGCCACCCCTCCTTGCCGCTCTCGACCGCGGTCACCGGGAGGACCACCTTGCAGCCGCCACGGGCGATCTCAGTCGTGACCACCCGCTCATTGTCCTTCGCGCCGCGGACCTCGGAGAGCGCCCGAACCTTGACCCCGGTCAGGTAGGCCTGGATGATCATCATCCGCTTGTCGACACCATCGGCGCGTCGACCAATCAGGCTTCCCTTGTCGGTCCCGAAGAGCTGGCCCATGCGCACCAGATTGCTGTCGGACGCCGCACGGATATACTCCTCCACGGCCTGCGACGCGCTCGTTGCCTTCTGGGACTGGGCGGCGGCAGGCGAACCGACGGTCAACGCGAGCAGGACAGCGGCTGGAACGATGATGGCGCGCATCGGTACCTCGTGAGGGAAAGTTCTGTGAAACGTATACCCCGGCAGCCGTGAATGCGACCGCTTCGCCTCTATGTCAACGTGGATCATGTGGCCACCCTCCGGCAGGCCCGGCGCACCGACGAACCCGACCCGCGACGGGCGGCGGCGGAGGCCGAGGCCCACGGGGCGGACGGCATCACGGTCCACCTCCGCGAAGATCGACGGCACATTCAGGACCACGATGTCGAGGGGATCGCGGCGGCCGTGACGACCGTCTGCAATCTCGAGTTGGCGACCCGTGAGGACATCGTCGACTTCGCCTGTCGGCTCCGCCCGTATCAGGTCACGATCGTCCCGGAGCGTCGCGAGGAAGTGACGACCGAGGGCGGCCTCGACCTGAGGCGTCGCGACCCGTACCTTCGGACAGCGCTCCGGCGACTCGACGCGGCCGGGGTCCATGTGGCGCTCTTCATCGACCCGGACATCGCCGTGATCGACGAGGCCAAGGATCTCGGCGTCCCTGCGATCGAACTGCACACCGGCCGATACGCTCACGGGTGGGACCAGGATGGCGGCGCCTCCCTGGCCGAGGTGCAGCGAGCGGCGGAATACGCCGCGGGCATTGGCCTGGCCGTCCACGCCGGGCACGGCCTCACCTACGCGAATGTCCTGCCCATCGGGCGCATCCCCGAGATCGAGGAATTGAACATCGGACACAGCATCGTGAGCCGGGCGATCTTCGAGGGTATCGGCCCCGCGGTCCGCGCCATGAAGCGGCTCTGCGAGGACGCGCGGGCGTGAGCACGGCCGCCCGCCGGGCCGAGTTCTTCGCGCTGGAGGCTCGCGAGTATCTCGCCGACCTCGATCCCGCCGCTGCGGGCGAGAGCCCGGAGCTCGAGCGGTTGGTCCGAGGGGCCCGCGCCCTCCGCGGCGCGGCGCTGATGGCGGGGCTCGGCACCTTTGCCCGTGCCGCCGCCGGCCTCGAGGCGCTCGCCCGCCAAGTCCGCGACCATGCGACCCCCTGGACGCCGGGGCCACGGGCGGCTTGGCTCGACGGTCTACAGACCCTCCGCGACCTCACCGAGCGGGCCACGGCATGGGAAGCCGTCGATGACCGCGCGGCGTTGGCGCTGGCCGATCGAATCGAGCGCGCCACATCGGGTGGCAGTGTCAAGATGACGGTCCCGGCCACCCCCGCCCTCACACCGGGGGTGCGCGCCTTTATCGCGCGTGAGTCGGCGATGATCGCCGGATCGCTCGAGGAAGCGGCCCGCGCGCTGGCACCGGTGCCGCCGCAGGCCGCGCTGGCGGCAGTCCTCGAGCGGATGCGGGCGTTGCGCGGACTCGGCGGCTCGGCCGAACTCTCGCCCCTCCCGGAGCTCCTCGACGCCATGGAGATGGCGACGCGAACACTGCTCAGCGATGTCCCGCCGCCGCCGGACGTTGCCACCCTCTTTGCCGATGGGGCCCACGTGCTGGCCGCGATGGCGCGGTCGATGAACGACGAGGGCCGCGTCGAGCAGCCGCGCGAACTCGCGGCACTCGCCGATGCCCTACTCGCATCCTACGCTGGCGAGCGCGATGTCGTCCCGATCGGCGCCTTGGCGCCCGAGGGTGGCGAGTCGCTGCTGCGCCGCGGCACGCCGCCGCTCCTCGCCGGGGATGCGACGCCGGTCGCGCTTGAACTGGTCGGCGTTGGCGACCACCTCCTCGAAATCGCCGAGCAGCTCCGGCGCAGCCCGTCGAGCGCCGCCGCCGACCTCCGGCTCTTCGTGCTGCATCGCACGCTGGCGACCATGCCGCCGAAGTCGCCCACGGGCCGCTTCCTCGCCCCGCTGGCCCAGGCATTGACTGGGGCGATCGGCGCGGGCCTCGCGCGCGGCGACCGCGAGCGCTTCCTCGGCCTGCTGCGCGAAGCGGGGCAATTCCTCACCGACACCGGCAATGCACCGGCCGACGGCCAGCGCCTGGGCGCACGGGACCGCCTGGCCGCCACGATTCTCGGCGCCGCGTTCCATGCCACCCCCGATGGCTCGCCCGCGATGACGCCGGCGCTGCTCGCCAATCCGTGGCAGCCACCCGCGCTGGACCGCCCCGCGCCACCGGCCATTCCGGTGGTCACCTTTCGGCCCGATGAACCCCCGGTGGTGGTCATCGAGACCCCGACGGCCGCGGAGCCACCCATCGTCTCGATCGCGTCGCTCGCCCCGGACGCGGACGACGTCGTCTCGATTGAATCGCTCGCCCCCGATGCGGATGCGGACGACATCGTCTCGATCGAGTCGCTCGCCCCCGATGCGCCCGCGGACGATATCGTCTCGATTGAGTCGCTCGCCCCGGATGCGTGGCCGATCGTGGCCATCGAGTCGCTCGCGCCTGAGGCGCCCGCGGTGGTGATTCCGGCCGCAGCGGCCGGGGGCCCGGGCCGACTCGAACTAGCGTATCGTTCCCTCGCACTGATGACGTCGTCACCCGATCGCGACGCGCCATCCCTCGACGCGCGGCTGGGCCACGAGATCCTCCCGATCGAACAGCTCCTGTACCGTGGCCCGGCTGCGCTGCATCGGGCGGCGCAGGTGCGCGAGGAGATCAACGGATTGCTTGCGGAGCCGACGGTGTCGCTCGACCGCCTCCGCCCCTACATCCAGGAGCTGCTCGACCTCGTGCCGCTGGCCCGTGACGCCGCCTGAGGCTGCAGCGCGCAGCACGCGCGCCGTGCAGCTTGTCCTTGGCGTCGCGATCTCCGCGGCGTTGGTGCTCTACGTCTTTCGCGACGTCGAGTGGGCCAAGTCCTGGCAGTACATCATCGCCGCGGACCGCGGGTGGATGCTGGTGGCCGTCCTGCTCGCGACGCTGCCGTTCGCGCTCCGCGTGCCGCGGTGGCGCTTGCTGTTGCGTCACGAGGATGGACGGCCGGTGGGCTGGCTCCCGCTCTGGCACAGCATTGCCATCGGCTTCGCGGCGAACAACGTGCTGCCATTTCGCGCCGGCGAGGTCCTCCGCATCGGTGCCGTGAGTCGCCTCGGTCGGGTACCGTTCGCGACGGCGCTGTCGAGCCTCGCCGTCGAGCGCGTGCTCGATGCACTGGTCGCGGTGGGCCTGCTCTCCTTCGCCCTGACGCGCGGCGGCATCGACCCATCGCTCACCTTGAACGAGCACGGGCGTCCCCTATCGCAAGTGGCGGTCCTCGTCGGCACGCTCGGGCTGATCGCGCTGGCCACCGCCGCGATCGCCGCCTGGCAGCGCACCGCGACGCTTCGGCTCGCGCGGCGCCTCCTGCCATCCAATCGGATCGGTGATGCGCTCTATCACTTCGGGGAGCGCATCCTGCTCGGCATCTCCGCCCTCAGCGATCCGCGCACGGCCATCCCCGTGATTGGCTGGTCGCTCGTGGTCTGGCTCTGCAACGGCGCGTCGTTCTACGCTGCCTTCGCGGCCTTCGGCTTCGACATTCCGTTCAGCGGCGCGCTCATCCTCCAAGGCGCGCTGATGGTCGGCATCGCGCTCCCGTCCACGCCCGGCTACTTCGGTGTCTTCGAGACGGCGATCTCGGTCGCCCTGGCCGCGCTTTACCAGATCCCGCTTGAAGCCGGGTTCGCGTTCGGCCTCATGTACCACATCACCACCTTCATCCCGATCACCATGATGGGCGCCTGGTCGGCCATCACCACCGGCTTCCGCCGGGAGGCCGTCCCGGAGGGGGCAACGTGACCGACACCCTCGCGCTCACCTGCCCCGCGAAGGTGAATCTCTTCCTCCGCGTGCTGGCGAAAGAAGTGAGCGGCTACCACGGGATCGAAACGCTCTTCTGTCGGGTGTCGCTGCACGATACGCTTGAGGTCACGCGCACGGCGTCGGGGATCACGCTGGACGTGGCAGGGGCGGACGTCGGGCCGACCGAGCAGAACCTCGCCTATCGCGCGGCCGACGCGGTGCTCGCCGCGACCGGCCGTCGCTTCGGCGTGGCGATGCGCCTGACCAAGCGGATCCCCGCCGGTGGGGGTCTCGGCGGTGGCTCGAGTGACGCGGCCTCCGCGCTCCGGGCCGTGAATCAGCTCGCACAGAGCGCCGTGCCAGCCTCGGAGCTGCTCCAGATGGCTCACCGCCTCGGAGCAGACGTCCCCTTTTTCCTCGCCGATGCCCCCCTCGCGCTGGCCTGGGGCCACGGCCAGCGGATGCTCCGATTGCCGCCCCTCCCCCCCAAGCCGATGCTCCTCCTCTTCCCGGGCGCGTCCGTCCCGACCGGCGATGCCTACCGCTGGGTGGACGAGGTCCGTGAGGCGGACGGCCCGCGGGGCACCGTGGTCCTCGATCCGGCGGTGCTGCAGTCGTGGAGCGACATCGCCCGGCTCGGCGGGAACGACTTCGAGTCGGCCGTCTTCGGCCGGTCCCCCCAGGTCCGGGCCGGTTTCGAGGCCCTCGCCGGCACCCATCCCTTCCTCTGCCGCATGAGCGGCTCCGGGAGCACCCTCTTCGCCGTCTACCGGAATGACCAGGACCGGGAGGACGCCGTGAGCCGGCTGGGGGCGAAATTCGGGGTGGTCGTGCGGACGGACGTTGGGTGAAGGAGGCGCGGCCGCTGGCCGCGCTGGGCTGAGGAGTCTGCCGGTGAATCGGAGGCCCCCTCACCCCTCACCGACCCCGTTCACCGTTCCCCGTTCACCTCGAAACCCAACCGAGCTAGATTTCACTGGCTGTGCCCCGTCGTCTAACGGCAAGACCCCGGTCTTTGGATCCGGTTATCGTGGTTCGAATCCACGCGGGGCAATGACGCAGTCCCCTCCCCTTCCCCAGTCTCCACCCCACCGCTATCTTTTCGGGCTGTCGTTATGCCGGATATGCCCCTGACTTCGAAGCCGATGCTCCTCCTGAGCGGGTCGGCGAATCGTCCTCTCGCAGAGGAGATAGCCCAGCAGTTGGGTTGTCAACTTTGCAAGGTGACGCTCAAGCGCTTCGCGGACGGGGAGATTTTCGTCCGGATTGATGAGAACGTCCGTGGGCGGGACGTCTATGTCATCAATTCGACGAATCCGCCGGCCGAGAACATGCTCGAGCTGCTGCTGCTGATGGATGCGGCCCGACGGGCGAGTGCGGCACGGATCACGGCGGTGATACCCTACTTCGGGTACGCCCGCCAGGACCGCAAGGATCAGCCCAGGGTGGCGATCTCCGCGAAGCTGATGGCCAACATGGTGTCCGTGGCTGGCGCGGATCGCGTACTCGCGATCGACTTCCACCAGCATCAGTTGCAGGGATTCTTCGACCTGCCGGTCGACCATCTCTACGCGGCGAAGGTCTTCGTGGACCACTACCGCGAGATGAACCTGCAGGACGTGGTGGTGGTGGCGCCCGATGTCGGCTCGGCCAAGATGGCGCGCGGCTTTGCCAAGCGGCTCAACGGCACGCTGGCGATCATCGACAAGCGCCGCACCGGCCCGAACGTGGCCGAAGTGGTGAACGTTGTCGGCGATGTCGCAGGGAAGAACTGCATCATTGCGGACGACATGATCGATACTGGGGGCACGATGGCCGAGGCCGTCCATGCCCTCAAGCGCCTCGGCGCGAAGGATGTCTACATCTGCGCGACCCATGCCCTGCTCTCGGGGCCCGCGGTCGAGCGGTTGTCGGCGGCACCGGTGACCGAAGTGGCGGTTACCAACACGATCGCGCTGCCCCCGGAGCGTCATTTCCCGACGCTCAAGGTGCTCTCGATTGCAGGTTTGTTGGCCAAGGCGATCGGATATACGCACAGCGACCAGTCGGTCAGCGCGTTGTTCGACTGAACGACTGAACTGAAGGACGGAGACGGCAATGCATCAGGTAGAGCTGAACGCCCAGTCGCGTTCGAACACGGGTAAGGGCGCGGCGCGGTCACTGCGTCGCGAGGGGAAGGTTCCGGCGGTCCTCTATGGGCACGGCATCGAGTCGCGTTCGCTCGCCGTCGAGTCGCGCGCCCACGGGCGCCACCGCGAGGTGTTAGGTGGGGTGGCCCCCCAGGGCGATGTAGCCAACGAAGGCGGCGCCCCGCACCCAGCCCAGGTGCGCGAAGACCACCGCAACCCCGGGA
>JBBQJU010000137.1:0-7308 GCA_038326215.1 Gemmatimonadales bacterium
TCTCAACAAAGAAAATCTCTTTCCGGACAACTGGATCTACGTCCATACCCCGGGTGTCCGCGTGGGCCGCATCCAGAACTTCAACAACTGGAGCGCCGCGATGGTCCCGCAGCCCGGGCACACCTGCCTCGGGCTGGAGTACTTCTGCTTCGAAGGCGATGGGCGCTGGCAGGCAAGCGACGCCGATCTCATCGCGCTCGCCACGCGCGAAATCGAGCAGCTCGGGCTGGCGACCGCCGACCTCGTGCGCGACGGCACCGTGATCCGGATGCCGAAGGCCTATCCGATTTACGACCGCAGCTACCGCGCGCACCTCGAGGAGGTCCGCGCGCACATCGATCCGATCCCGAACCTGCACACCGTCGGCCGCAACGGGATGCACAAGTACAACAATCAGGATCACTCGATGTTGACCGCGATGATGGCCATCTGGAACATGCAGGGGGCGACGCACGATATCTGGGCCGTCAACACCGACTTCGAGTATCACGAGACCCAGCGCGTCGAGGCGGGTACCTGATGCGCGCGATCCTCACCTACCACGCGATCGATGCGTCGGCGTCGCCGATCTCGCTGCCACCGGACGACTTTGCGCGGCACGTCGCGTGGCTCGCGAGCGGTGCGGTCGCCGTGGTGGGGATCGCCGAACTGCTGGCGCTGCCCGACCAGGTGGACGCGGTGGCGATTACCTTCGACGATGCCCTCGCGACGGTCGTGACCGAAGCCGCCCCGCGACTGGCCGAGGCCTCGCTGCCGGCGACACTCTTCGTGGTGAGCGACCATGTCGGCGGCGACAATCGCTGGCACAGCGCAGGTGGCGCGGGCCGACCCGCCCTGCCGGTGCTCGACTGGGACGCCCTCGGCGAGCTTCAAGCGCACGGCTGGACGATCGGGTCGCACACGCGCCGTCACCCGCATCTCCCGGCCTGCCATGACGCCGAGTTGATGGACGAACTCGCCGGGTCGGCGGCGAGCCTGCAGGCGCAGCTGGGCGTGCGCCCGACCGTGCTGGCGTATCCGTACGGCGAGGTCGACGCGCGCGTCGAGGCCGAAGCGGCGCGCCACTATGCCCTCGCGGTCGGCACCGACCACGCGCTCCTCGGCGATGGACCGCCGCGCCACCGGCTGCCGCGACTCGATGGCTGGTATTTCCGCGGCGCGGAGCCCTTCCGCGGATGGGGCACCAGCGCGTTCCGGCGGCGCGTGGCGTGGCGGCACGCCTTGCGCCGCGTCCGGCGGGCCTTCCAATGAACGCGCCCGAGCTCTCGGTGATTGTGCCAGCCCATCAGGCGGAGGCGCTGCTGCCGGACACGCTGGCGGCGCTCGTGGCGAGTACGCTGCCGCGCGCCCGTTGGGAATTGCTGGTGGTGAACGATGCCTCGCGCGATGCCACCGCGGCGGTGGCCGAGCGCCTTGCCGACCGCGTCCTGACCCTCCCCGGTGCACCGCACGGCCCGGGGGCGGCGCGCAACGCCGGCGCCCTCGCGGCACGCGGCGCGTGGCTCTGCTTCATCGATGCGGACGTGCGCGTCCATCCCGATACGCTGGCGCGTGTCGCGGCCGCGATCGCCGCGGAGGATGCCACGCTCGTGGCTCTCTTCGGCTGCTACGACGCCCACCCCGAAGCGCCAGGTCTGGTGAGTCAGTACCGCAATCTCCTCCACCGGTATGTCCACCTGCGTGGCGCCGGTGAGGCGGACACCTTCTGGGCCGGCTGTGGTGCCGTGCGCCGCGACGCCTTCGAGGCCATTGGCGGCTTCGACACCGCGCGCTTTCCCCGTCCGCAGATCGAGGACATCGACCTCGGCTATCGCCTGCGCGAGCGCGGCGGACGGATTCGCCTCGACCCGACCATTCAGGCGACGCATCTGAAACAGTGGCGACTGGGCACCATGCTGCGCACCGACATCCGCGATCGCGGCATCCCATGGATGCGGCTCCTGCTCGAGCGGCGCGGACGCCTGGCCGGCGCGCTGAACAGCGGTCGCAGGGAACAGCTCCGGGTCGCCGTCGCCGGGGCGGCGGGCCTGCTCTTCCTGCTGGCGTTGGCCCTCGGGGACGCGCGACTCGGCACCCTTGGCGCGGCCGCCGTCGTCCTGCTCGGCCTGCTGCACCTGCCGATCATCCGATGGTTTGCCCACGAACGCGGAGCCGGCTTTGCGATCTGCGTCGTCCCGCTGCACCTGCTCCACGACGCCGGGAATGCCGTAGCGGCCGCCACGGGCCTCGTGCTGCACCTGACCCGACCCCTCGGAGGGATGCGATGACTGCACCGTCGCCCGATCCACTGGTCCTCGCCTTCGCGCCAGTCCACAAGCGCGCGATGGGGATCGCCGTCGGCGTGGTCGCGGCGATCGGCACCGTGCTGTTGACGATCATCCCGCTGGTGCGCGGACGTCCACCCGCACTTCGGCTCGAGCTGCTCGACAATTACTTCTACGGCTACACCGTGAGTTGGAGCGGCGCGGTCATCGGCGCGCTCTGGGCCGGCATCACCGGCTTCGTCGCAGGCTGGGGCGTCGCCTTCCTGCGCAATGTGCTGCTCGCGCTCCGTCTGGTGCTGTTGCGCGCCCGCACCGATCTCGCGCAGACGCGCGACTTCATGGATCACATCTGAATGCGTCCGACCTCGACCCCATCCGGGAGGATGATGCCATGACTCCACTGTCGACTGACGAGGAGCGTTTGGTCCGCCGCGCGGTGCTGCGGCTCAACGCGCAAGCCTGGGGCGTCGCCTTCGGCTTGTTGCTCGGCCTCGGCCTCTTCATTGCCACCGTCGTGCTCGTGATCAAGGGCGGCCCGAACGTCGGCGCCCACCTCCGCCTCCTCTCGGTCTACTTCCCGGGGTATCGGGTGACCTGGGCCGGCGCCTTCCTCGGCTTTGGCTACAGTTTCGTCCTCGGGTACGCCCTCGGCCGAATCGTCGGCACGGTCTACAATGGGATCGCACTGCCGAAGCGCTGAGTCCGGCGAATTCCGACTCGCGCCGCCTCTGATTATCTGGCCCGGCGAGATGGTAGATTGATCGTAGCGCACAGCTGGGAGGACACCCCCACTCCTCCTTCATTCAGTGGAGGCGCTATGTGGTCCAGGATACGCATTCTCTCGCTTGCAGTGATCGGCGGGCTTTTTGTCGCGTGCGGCAAGGATAGTCCCACCGGCTCCGATCCGATCGGTGGCAGCACCGATCTCCCCATCAGCGCGGTCGGGAACACGATCCCCACCGGCTCCATCAACATCAACGGCACCTACTACAACGTCGGCAGTGCCCTCACCGTCACGGCCAACCAGAATGGGCTGACGACGCTCCACCTGACTGCGAACCTCGCCAATGCGCCGGCGCTGCAGGCGAAGTTGACCGCGCTGGCGAGCTCCCTCACCGGCGCCGGCGGCTGGGCCAGCGGCTTCCTCTCGGGCGGCGCCATCGACACGGACATCAAGCTTCGGGTGACCTCGGACGGGATTCAGGACTTCTTCAATGCCGACAAGAAGCAGCAGACACTGGTCCGCTACGACGCCAAGGTCGGGGACACATACCAGACCACGCTCGGCAACGGCTCGACCGTCACCCGCACGGTCACGGCGGTCTCGACCACCGATGACTTCCCCTACGGGATGATGATGATCAAGACGATCAAAGTCGAAATGGATTCCCATGTCGCCGGTATCCGCAAGTTCGTGTACCGGGCCAACCACCGCTTCGGCCTGGTCTTCGTCGAGGCGCAGATGGAGGATGGCACGTCGATCAGCTACTACCTCTTTCCGAACAACTATTGAGGGTGAACGGTGAACGGTGAACGGTGAACGGTGAACGGGCGCATCCCGTTCACCGTTCACCGTATACCCCTGGGACGTCGGCTGTCGACAGGCTCAGTGCTGGCTCGCCTCGGCTGAGGTCCGCGCCCAATCCCACCCCATCAACCCCCGCGCATTCACCGCCTTCACCTGCACCACCATCCCCGGCGTTAGTCCCGGAATCCGTGCCGTCGGCGCCGTCACACGGAGGCGATTCCGCTCCGGCGCATTGGCCGGTCCCCAGGTCACGAGATAGCCCGTCACGCCCTGCTCCGGACTCTTCGTCCACGTGGCCACGCCGTTCGCCACCGTCAGCCCCTTGAGTCGCGACGGGCTCGACGCCAACAGCATCACCGTCGCCACCGTGGTCTTGCTCGCCTCCGCAATCAACTGGTGGTTCTCGACCTCGAGCACATCGTGCGGCATGTGATAGTGCGGATTGCCGAGCACCGGGTAGGAGCCGATACCGCCGACGATGTCGCCGTAGGCCTCGTAATAGGCCGCCGCATCGGTGTTCTTGTAGTAGAGCGCGTCGTAGGTGATCATCGCCGAGAACTGCGCAGCCGCGGCGTGCTGGATGTCGCGAATGCCGGGGTTCGAGTAGCGGATGGTGTTGTCGAGGTGGTGATCGTTGGCCCAGCCAAGCATGTCGTTGTTGAGCGCGCCGACCAGCTTGAGCGAATCAGCCACCGCGCGCCGCACATACTCGCGTGAGCCGAGCAGCCCGGCCTCCTCGCCGGTAAAGGAGGCGAAGACGATCGTCGCTGGCTGTGGGTGCTGCGCCATCACGCGCGCCGCCTCGAGCAGCGCGGCGGTCCCCGAGGTGTTGTCGTCGGCACCCGGCCCTTCGGCGCGGGAGTCAAAGTGGGAGCTCACCACGTAGACGAGCTCCGGGTTGTCCGTCCCCTTGAGCACCGCCAGGACATTCGCCGTGCTGTCGCCGAGTGCCCCGCGTGGCGAGAAGTACTGGCGAGTGACCGCGAGCCCGAAGCTCCGGTAGGTGCTGTCGAGGTAGGCAATGGCGCGGGCATTGCCGGGCTGCGAGATGTGCTTCGAGTCGAAATCGAAGAGTGCCTTCTCATAGCCGTACACGCGGCCGACGTCGACCTGCGTGGTGATGGCCTTCACAGCGGCGGCAATCGGCCGGAACGAGGCGAGGCCGCGGTCGCGCAACGACACCTCGCCGGCACGCATCGCGTCGAGCCGTGCCAGCACCTCCGTTCGCGTGACCAGCTGCGACAACTCAGTGAGATAGAGCCCGCGTTCGACCGTGACGGTGTTGCCATCACGCTCGGCGACGGTGAGCAGGGCCGACCCATCGGCGGTCGGGAGCCATTCATACTCCGGCGCGATGGTACGCACGGTGTTGTTGTGGAAGAGCCGCATCCGCGTCCCGGCATCAACGTCGTAGCGGTAGGAGCGACGATGCCGCGGCTCGCCCATCATGGCGAGGACGGTGTGGCCGTCTAGCCACTGCGGCAGGACATCATGCTGGATCTCGCGGGTGAGGCGTGTCGGATTGCCCTTCTCGCCCACCGGCTGGCTCCCCGTCTGGATCGGGACCATCGGAGAGGGAACCGCGGTCTCCTTGACGTACAGCTCCCAATCAGTCACTGGCATCATCTGGAAGACGATCCGCGATCCATCGGGCGAGAGCGCTGGCGCGTCAATGCTCTGGACGCCCATCCAGACCACGGTCGACTTGCCGCCGCCGATGGGAGCGACGTGGAGGAACGACTCCGGCATGAAGAAGGAGCCCGCGCCCTGCACCGTGCTCCGTGACTCAATCCACGCGACGGTCGACCCATCGGCGGAGATCGTTGCGGCGCGTCCTTCGATACGCCGAGCCGTGTTGGCTTGCAAGTCGACGATGGCAAAAAGTGCCGCGGCGCGGAGGCCGGCCGCGCCCACTGGCAACCGCACCGGATTGCCGGACGGGATGGCATAGGCGAGGTAGCGGCCCCCGGGGAGTGCGACCGGCACACCCTTGAAGCCGGCCACCGGCGCCACGATCCCCTGCACCGCGAAGCTGTCGCCACTTCTCGTCAGGCGGAGGATGTCATTCCGCGTGGCATCACTCGCCCGCGAGACGACGACGAAGAGTGTGGACTCGTCGCTGCCGAAGGTCGCGCCGGTCGGAAGCCATTCGCCCAGGCCGGAGATGGCGAGCTCCTTCCCGCTCGCTACCTCGCGAATCCCCAGAGGCACGCGATTCATCCTCGTCGGCGGGATCCACGCCAGCAGCGCGCCGCTCGGCGAGAGCGTCGCCCCACTCCCCGGCACCTCGACCAGCACCCTGGTCGGCGCACTCCGGCGAACCACGCGGGTCACCCGCGCCGCGGGGAGGCCGCTCTCGTAGGCGATGGTCTGCCCGTCGGTCGACCAGATCGGCCGGCCGCCGTCAGGCGTCAGCTCGACCGTCTGGTACCGCTCCCCCGTGAGCACCGCGACCGAGTCGATCCACGCCCGGGCCACGCCCGGCACCAGCAGCGAACGGAGGTGGTCGGTTGCCTCGATGAAGCGGCCGGCGTCCCAGGCGTGGAACCCAAGATCCCAGAGCTTCGCCGGCGGGACGATGCCACCGCTCTGGGCAGCGAGTGGAGAGGCGAGGAGCAGCAGGACGGCGACGAGGCGACGGGGCATGGCGGGCTCGGCGAGAGGCGAGAAAAGAGGACCATCGATCATCGATCATCGATCCACTAATCTACTACCCGCCCCTAGTCCATCCTCCATCATCCCGCAGTTCCGCAACCCCTGACCCGGCAGTAGTTTCCCTCATTCCCACCGACACTCTCTGCTCCCCGACCCGGAAGGCTCTCTGAGCGTCTCCGATCGCCTCACCGCCGCCCTCGCCGACCGCTACCGCATCGAGCGTGAGCTCGGCCAGGGTGGCATGGCCACGGTCTATCTCGCGCACGACCTCAAGCACGACCGCAAGGTCGCGATCAAGGTCCTCAAGCCCGAACTCGCCGCCGTGCTCGGCGCCGAGCGCTTCATCGTCGAGATCAAGACCACGGCGGCGCTGCAACATCCGCACATCTTGCCCTTGTTCGACTCTGGCGCGGCCGACGGTTTCCTCTGGTACGCCATGCCGTTCATCGACGGCGAAACGCTCCGCGCCAAGCTCGATCGCGAGACGCAACTCGGCGTCGACGAAGCCGTCAAGCTGACCTGCGACGTCGCCGATGCGCTCCACTACGCCCACGCGAAGGGCGTGATCCATCGCGACATCAAGCCAGAAAATATTCTGCTGGCGAATGGTCGGCCGATGGTGGCCGACTTCGGCATTGCCTTGGCCGTGAGCGCCGCCGCTGGTGGCCGGATGACCGAAACAGGACTGAGTCTCGGCACGCCGCACTATATGTCACCGGAACAAGCCACCGCCGACAAGGAGATCAGCAACCGCTCGGACATCTACTCGTTGGCGAGTGTCTGCTACGAAATGTTGGCCGGTCAGCCACCACATCTCGGTGGGTCGGCGCAGCAGATCATCATGAAGATCATCGCCGAACA
>JBBQJU010000138.1:0-7174 GCA_038326215.1 Gemmatimonadales bacterium
AGCGAGGCGGCCGTCGTCGCGGCGGCGTACTCGATGTCGCTGGCCGGTCCGCCGTAGGACTGCTGCCCGGCCTGGAAGAGTACCGGCGTCTCGGCGACGAACAGCCCCTTGATCGAGAGGAATCCCGCCGTCTCGCGTGCCTTCGAGGCGGCATCGCGGTAGCCGATCGCCGCCGTCGGCCAGCGGGCAAGGATGCCGTTGATGTAGTGGCCGCCCGTGCCGCGACGGAGGATCGCGCCGTAGCCGCCCGATGCCCCGACGACGCCCGGGCCGGTGCCGACCAGCGTGAAGTTCGCGATCACCGGAATCGTGAACGGCGAGGAGTCGAAGCCGGCGTCGCACCCCGAGCCGTTGCAGCCGTCGTTCTCGATGCCCTGCGGATCGGACGAGACGTTCCCCGCGCCAGCGCGCGGCACCAGCACCTTGCTCTGGAAGCCGACCAGGAACTGGAGGCGACCCTGGTACCCCTCGGAAATGTCAAAGTGGTCATCGCCTGACTGATAGGAGACGAGGTACTTGGCGTCCACGGCGCCGCCGAACCACTCGAACGAGTCGTCGAGGCCGTTCAGCGTCTGGCAGTATTCCATGGTCGTGCCGCTACCGAGCGCCGCCAGCGTGAAGGCATTCAGTTCCGCATCCTGCGCCGGGCCGAAGCCGGCGTATTCAACGCGCACATAACGGAGGGTCCCGCTGTTGTCGGCGTTGTTGCTGCCGCCCGAGTAGGGAACCAGCGGGTTGTCGACCGAGGTGCCCGTGCCCTCGATGTTGACGATACCCGAGCGGTTGATGATCCCGTTGCCGATCATGATCAGCCCGCCCCAGTCGCCCGGCTGCCGCGTGCCGGCCGTCTGCGAGGAGGTGAAGACGATCGGGTTGGCGGCGGTCCCGATGGCCACGATCCGCGCACCGCGCAGCACGAAGAGCGACGAGCCGACGGTGGCGAAGTCACCCTCGATCCGGGTGCCGGCCTCGATCGTCAGCGTCGCGCCGTTAGCGACCTTCCGGAAGCCCTTGAGGCGATAGACGTTCGCCGCCGTCCAGGTGGTGTTGGTCGTGATGTCGGCGGTCACTTCGATCGAACCAACGCCCGCCGTCGTGACCGTCGCTTCGGCCGAATAGGCCGAGGTCCCAGCGGCACGGACGGCGGCAAGGCGGTAGCGGTACTGGGTACCGAAGGTCAGCCCAGTGTCATCAAACATGACGGCCGTGCCGGCCGGCGACGCGATGGTCGCGAAGGTGCCCGCCGCGCCGGTGGCGCGCTGCAGCACGAACGAGGTCGCGGTGGTCGTGGGGGCGGTCCAGATCACGCGGACGGTGGTCTGGCCGGTCGAGGCGGCGGCCAGCCCAGCGGGCGCGTCATTCGCCGGGGGGGTCACCGGATCGCTGCTGCACGCGCCCAACAGGGCGAGGGACAGTAGTAGTGCCGATCGGGTCTTCAATCCATTGCCAAACATCATCGTGGTCCTCGGGGTGGGTGGAGCACAACACGAACGCCGACATCATCTCAAGGAAGAAAGCCCCGGGGTGTCGGCGTTTGGTCTTGATGGGGTCACGGTGTTGTCACAACAGCGAACGGCGAACAGCGAACAGTACGGTGCACCAGCTGTTCGCCGTTCGCTGTTTCCGGCTTATTGCTTCCAGTTGAACCCGATGCTCAGGATCCGGCCGCCGCGATACCGCTCGCGGATCACATCGCCCTGGAGGATCTGGTACGGCGCGTCGAGGAGATTCCGCGCGTCGACGCGGGCACTGACCCCGGCGAGGAGCGGGAAGCGGAGCGAGAGGTCCAGCACGTTCCGCGACTTCTCCACGACGTCCGGCAGCGGTTGCTCGCCGGCTTCGGTAATCCGCTCGCCGACGCGGTTGAAGAGCAGCGTGGCAGAGGCCGGTGCCGTCGGGTGCGTCCAGGTCAGGCCGCCGTTGAGCACATAGGGCGCCTGGCCGACCATCTTGCGCGACGCATTGGTGATCGACCCCGACGTCGGGTCGATCTCGATCGTCGACTTCATCACCGTGGCGTTTGCCGCAATCGAGAAGGTCTTGAGCGCCGAGCTCAGGCCGCCAAGCTCCTTCCGGACCTCGGCTTCTACGCCGTAGTTATTGGCGGACTTGGCGTTGACATAGCTGATAATGCGCGTTCCCGACGTCCCCTGATAGATCCGTTCGATCGGCTTCTCGAAGGTCTTGGCAAAGACACCGAGCGAGATGATCTCGCCACGGCTCGGATACAGCTCCCAGCGGAGGTCATAGTTCTGGATCAGGGCGCGCGAGAGATTCGGGTTGCCCTTCACGTTGTCGAAGCCGATCACCTCACGGAAGAGTACCGGCGAGAGCTCGCGGTATTCCGGCCGGGAGAGGGTCTGCGTGGCCGAGAGGCGGAGGTTCGTGCGCTCGCCGAACTTCAGGTTCACCGCCAGCGACGGCAGCACGTCGGTGAAGGTCGGCGTGGCCAGCGACGGCTCACCCGCCGTCGACCGCGAGGCGACTTCGACCTGCGAGTGTTCCACGCGAGCGCCACCGATCAGCTCGAGCGAGTTCGAGAGCGGCCAGGTCACCATCGCGTAGCCCGCACCGAGTCGATCACTGGCGTTATAGGAACCACCGGCTGCGAGCGGCACGATGCGCATCGTCTGCTGGGAACCACTGGTGAACCGGCCGTCGAAGAGGTCTTCGGGCGCCAGTGCGGCGTCGGTCGGGCTCAGGGCCCGCGCCAGCGAGAGCGAGTAGGAGGTGTTCACGGCGTCCCGGTCGGTGGCGCGATAGAGGCCACCCACCCGCAGCGAACGCCCTACCGACGGCGCGCCGAGCGAGAGGCGCCAGTTCAGGTTGGCCTCGATCGAGCTTTCCTTCAGGTCGGCGAAGGTACGCACGGCCGCCTCGTTCGAGAAGCCGAACCACTGCGGTGCGCCGCCACCATCCGGAAGGAAGTAGACAATCTCCGACCGGTCCGGCTCACGACGGGTGACGCCCGATGCCGTGACACCCCACTCCACCTGCTGCCCCCGACCCAGGTCGTGGGTCAGTGCGAGCTGAGTGGAGCGGACGTTGCGCTCGACATAGCGGAGCCGCTGAATCTGCAGATTCTGCGAGAGGTTCTCGTTGCGACCGAGCTCGAGCCGCCCTTCATTGTCCATGGTGCGATTGTAGGTGTTGTTGAGCGACACCTTGCTCCGGCTGCCGATCGTGGTGCTGAGGTTCGCGATGCCGCCCCAGAGGACGCTGTTGCGCCCGAGGTCACCCTGATAGCGGTCAACTTCCTCGGCCGCGCCGGTGCTGGAAATCTGCGCGAGGGCGCGCTGCGCACCCGCCCGCGTCTCCTGCGTGAAGGAGTAGGTCCCCGAGACGAGGTAGCTCACCCCCGTCCCGCCTGTCGGCAGGTTGCCACCCACGGTCATCCCAAAACCTGCGTTCGGGGCACCGGTCCGCGAAGTCGGCGACCAGGCATTACGTAGCTGCCCGATCAGCCCGTTGGCCTGCGAGGCCGGCAACTGCTGGGTGAAGTCGGTCCCGGCGATCGCCCCTGGCAGACGCCGGGCTGAGGCACCGAGAGCCAGCCAGTCGCGGCCGGTCGACTGGCCAAATCGTCCGGAGCGGCCGGTGATGGCGTCGTTCGCTCCCGTCGTGATCGAAAACGCGGTGAAGCGCTTCCCCGAAAATTCCTTGGTCTTGATGTTCACCAACGCGCCGGAGAAGTCCCCCGGCTGGTCCGGGGTGAACGTCTTGGAGGTGCTGATGCTCTCAAGCAGCGAGGAGGGGAAGAGGTCGAGCGGGACGACCTTCTTCTCGGGCTCCGGCGACGGGATACGCGCCCCGTTGAGCGAAGCCTGGGTGTAGCGGTCGCCGAGGCCGCGGACGAAGACGTACTTGCCGTCCTGGACCGTCGCGCCGCTCACGCGCTGCACGGCGGCAGCGGCGTCGCCATCCGGCGAGCGGGCGATCTGCTCGGAGGAGATCGCGTTCACGATGCCGACCGCACTCCGCTGCTCATCCAGCGCCGAGGAGACGCTGCCGCGTTCCGCTGCCGCCGTCACGGTGATCTCGGTCAGTTGGATGGCCTGGGCGCCGAGGGTGATGTCGAGCGTGGTGACGCCGCCCTCGGTCACCATCACGTCGGTGATCGTCTTCGGCGTGTAGCCGATGTGGTTGATCCGGAGCGAGACGGACCCCACGGGCACGTTGGTCAGCGAGTAACGGCCGTCCACCGCGCTCTGCGCGACGCGCACCGTGCCGACGATCGTGACCCGGGCGCCGCCGAGCGGGATGTTGCCATCGGCATCGACAATCCGGCCGACAATCCGTCCGGTGCCCTGGGCCGAGAGGCCGGCGGGCAGGAGGAGGAAGAGTACCAGGCCCAGCCGCCGCGCGAATCCACCCGTCATGAAGTCCGTCCCAGAGTCCGTGTGGTCCTGAAAAGGGGCCCGCTCGTTGGGCACCTCCCCTCCACAACACGGCAAAGGTCGCTGAAGTGCGTGACGGTTCGGTCACGACTTCGGCAACAATTGTGTCACAGAGTGGCCCCGCCAGCCCCCAAGGTGCCAAGGGGGTCACGGCCGGGTCACGACTCGGGGTGGCGGGGGGTCCGGAAGGTGCTGGTGTGGGCGGAGGGGGCGTTCGGCTTGACCCGGATCGACTTGGCGGGAATGCCCACGTGCACATGGTAGGGGCGGACATCCTTGGTCGCGAGGGCGTTGGCGCCGACCATGCCGTTCTCCCCGACGTGCACGCCGGCGAGCACCGTCGCGTGATAGGTGATACGCACGTCGTCCTCGAGCACCGTCTGCAACGTCGTGACGTCCTTCTGGTCCACGATGCTGTGGGTGTGCGAGTAGATGTTGGCGTAGTCCGAGATCGACACGCGGTTCCCGAGGACGATGCCCCCCCGGTCGTCGAGGAGGACGTGGCGATGGACCACCACGTCGTCGCCGACCTCCATCGCGTAGCCGAAGGAGAACTCCACATGCTGGAAGCACTTGAAGCGCGCCCCGACGCGCGCGAAGATGTGCGGCGCCAGCAGCCGGCGGAACTCGATGCCGAGGTCAACGTGCTGGCCGCCGAGCGGGAGGCGGTCGAAGGAGTACCAGAGCCAGAGCAGTGGCTTCACTCGGGCGAAGCGCAGCTCGTCGACCTCGGCGTAGTACTCCGGTTCCAGCGTGACGTGGCGAGGGTCGAGCGATTCGAGGGCGATGCGGGCGGTCAGCGGCAGGGCGGGGTCGGCGAGCCGATCCGCCAGCGTCCCCTGGCCAGGATAGGTCAGCCCGAACAGCGTCTCCGCCGTAATGGCGGACCAGTCGGCCCCGGGCGCAGCGAGGGCGTGTTGCAGGTCCGCCAGCCAGGCATCGCGGTGCTGCCGGATCGCCTCGGGCACGGCGACGCGCCGCAGTGGACGAAGTGTCACGGAACCCGCGGGATCGAGTCGGCTGGTGTGGCCTTGCGTCCCACGATCCGCGCGCGCTCGGCATTCAGCCGCGGCAGCCGCCGCTCCCAGTCCGCCGTGGTCGACGTGAGGTAGCTGACCGTAAACGGCTCGAGCACCGGGAGTGGTCGGTCATAGACGAGGATCGCCGTCGCCTGGCCGCGCGCCTCGAGCTGCTGGCTCGAGAACCCCGGGGAGAGCGGCAGCACGCCGATCGGCCGGTAGAGTTGGTTGCGCGCCGTGACCGTCAGCAGCTGCGGGTCGAAGCGGGTGTTCGGGGCCAAGCCGTAGAAGGTGACCAGCACCAGGCCGGGCTGCCGGACGCCCCGCGAGGTGCGGAGCGAATCGATCCCCTTCTGCTCGCCGGCCAGGAGGTTGGAGAGCGCGCGGTAGCCGTCCAGCGACAGCAGTCGCAGCAGCCCTTCGTCGAGCGGCACCAGCCGGATGTCGAGCGCGCCGGTGCCGAGGCGGAGGGTGATGATGTCTTGGTTGAGGCGGCCCTGGCCGATGGGGATCGCGCTGACCGAGGAATCCGCCGCCGGCGTCCCCTGGGCAGCGAGAGGGGCCGAGGCGGTGGCCAACACGAGCGCCACCACCAGCGCCACCACCAGCGCGGCATGACGGCGTGCGATCACTCGGCCGGCTCCGTCGCGGCCGCGAGGAGTGAGGCCCCGAGCTCCGCGATACCGTACCCGGTCTCGGCGCTGACGACCTGTACCTGGTCGAGCGGGAAGCCGATCGCATCGGCGCGCTCGGCGGCGGCCTTGTCGCGGCCCGACCGGGTCAGCTTGTCGGACTTCGTCAGGACCGCGAGCACGGCACAGCCCGACTCGGTCAGCATGGCGTGAAAGTCGCCGTCGTCCTTCGAGGGCTTGTGGCGGATGTCGAGCAGCCAGACCACGCCCGTGAGGGTGGTACGCTTCCGCAGAAAGGCCTCGAGCAGCTTCCGGTAGGCGAGCCGAGTGCCCTTGTCCGCCTGCGCAAAGCCGTAGCCGGGCAGGTCGATCAGGTAGAGCGGCGGCAGCTGGTAGATGTTCAGCAGCTGCGTCTTGCCGGGCGTCTGCGACACGCGGGCGAGGCTGCGCCGGCCGACCAGGGCGTTGAGGAGGGACGACTTGCCGACATTGGAGCGGCCAATCATCGCGAACTCGGGGAGCACCGGATCGAGGCGATGCATCGGATCCGGGAAGGACCCGAGAAACTCGATCGGCAACTTCGCCAGCGGCGAGACCTCGGCCGGCAGGGTGGCGCTCACGCTTCCTTCTTCTGGCGCGCCCGCTCCGTGATGACCAGCGGCGACACTCCGCTCAGAATCGACTCCGGCGTGATGATCACCTCGCGCACATCATGGCGCGATGGCAGGTCGAACATGATGTCGGTCATCACCGATTCGAGGATGGCGCGGAGCCCGCGAGCGCCGGTCTGCCGCGTCAGCGCCTTGCGGGCGACCTCGCGGAGCGCCTCGGGATCGAAGGTGAGGCCGACCCCTTCAAGTTCGAAGATCCGCTGGTACTGCTTCGTGAGCGCGTTCTTCGGCTCGGTCAGGATGCGCACCAGCGCGTCCTCGTCGAGTGACTCGAGCGGCACCAGCACCGGGAGCCGCCCCACCAACTCGGGGATGATCCCGTAGCGGAGCAGGTCGTCCGGCTCCACCGCGGCGTAGCCTTCGAGTGCCACGACCGGTGCACCCGACGTCGTGACCGCCGTGGCGTCCTGGGCGAAGCCGATCCGCTGCCGCCCCAGACGGGCCTCGATGATCTT
>JBBQJU010000139.1:0-7077 GCA_038326215.1 Gemmatimonadales bacterium
GATGGCGGCGCCCCGATCCAGGCCCTGGTCCGCGAAGTCCAGCGCAACCCGGTGAAGCGGGCCGAGGTCATCCACATCGACCTCTACGCCGTCGTTGCCGGCGAGCCGATCATCGTCGAAGTCCCGGTCCATGTCATCGGCACGGCCGATGGCGTCCGCAATCAGGGCGGCGTCCTCGACCACCACCTGCACCGGATCAGCATCAAGGTGCTGCCGGCCGACATCCCCGAGCACATTGACGTGGACGTCACCCATCTCGGGTTGGGCCATGCCGTGCACGTGCGCGACCTCACGCTCGTGAAGGGTGAGTTCATGCACGACGGCGGCCTCTCGGTGGTCTCGGTCATTCCGAGCCGCGCGGAGATCTCGGCGACGACCGAAGTCGTTGGCGCCGAACCCGAAGTCATCAAGAAGGGCAAGGCCGACGAGGCCGACACCGTCGGCGCGTAAGTGGCGAAGGCGATCGTCGGGCTCGGCAACCCCGGTCCCGAATACGAGCGCACTCGGCACAACGCCGGCTGGATGCTGTTGGATCACCTCGTCGCGCGGTGGGGCATGACCCCGTACCGTCGTGCCGAGCAAGCGGTGGCAACGACGGGGACGCTGGAAGGCGTCCCCGTTCGTTTGGTGAAGCCGACGACCTATATGAATCGCAGTGGCGAGGCGCTCCGGACATTGCGGAGTCCCGCCTGGGAGCCGGCGTCAGACCTGCTGGTCCTGGTCGACGACGTGGCGCTCCCGCCGGGCCGATTCCGCCTCCGCGGCGCCGGCACCGCAGGCGGGCACAACGGCCTCAAGAGCATTGAAGGGTCGCTCCGGCGCCAGGACTATGCCCGGCTCCGAATCGGCGTCGGTGCGAAGCCGCCCGAGTACGACGACCTGGCAGACTGGGTGCTCGGTCGGTTCACCGACGACGAACGTGCCGCACTCGTTGCGACACTCGACCAGATGGCCGAGGCCGTGGCGTGCTGGGTGCACGACGGCATCGAGATCGCGATGACCCGATTCAACAAAACCTGACCCCCCACTTCCCGAACCCACCGAGATTATGACCGAGACCTTGCCCCTCTACGCCCTGGCCGTCGGCATCGTCGGCCTTGTCGCCACGATGGTGAGCTTCTTCGCCGTCAAGAATCGCCCGGCCGGCTCCGGCATCATGGCGGAGATCGCCGAGCAGATTTCGCTCGGTGCCATGGCCTTCCTCAAGCGCGAATACGTCGTGCTGCTTCCCTTCCTGCTCGTCGTCGCCGGATTGCTCGGTATGGCGGTCGGGGCGAAGACCGGCATCGCCTACGTCCTCGGCGGGCTCGCCTCGGTCGCGAGCGGCTGGGTCGGCATGAAGGGCGCCACGATTGCCAACGTCCGCACCGCGGAGGCCGCGCGCGCCGAAGGGCAGGCGGCGGCACTCCGCGTCGCGTTCGGCGGCGGGTCGATCATGGGCCTCGCCGTGGCCTCGCTCGGGCTCGCCGGCATTGCGATCGTCTTCATGGTGCTGGGCAAGGTCGAGTTGGCCACCAATGCCAAGGTCTTCGGCGAGATCATCTCCGGCTTCGCGATGGGCGCGTCGAGCATCGCGCTCTTTGCCCGCGTCGGTGGCGGCATCTACACGAAGGCGGCGGACGTCGGCGCTGACCTGGTCGGCAAGGTCGAAGCCGGCATCCCGGAAGACGACCCACGCAACCCCGCGACGATCGCCGATAACGTCGGCGACAATGTCGGCGACGTCGCCGGCTTGGGCGCGGACATCTTCGAGAGCTACGTCGGCTCGGTGATCGCCACCATCGCCCTCGCGGCGACCTCAGTGCTGATTCCCGAGACGAATCGCATCACCGCGATGCTGCTCCCGCTGGCCTACATCACCGCGGGCCTGGTGGCGTCCCTCATCGGCGTGCTGACGATGCGCGTCCTCGCCAAGGGCAACCCGGCGAACGCGCTCCGACTGGTGACCTTCATCGCCGCGGGGCTCTTCCTCGTCTTTGCGTGGATGTTGACGGCGGCGCTGCCGCTGGGCATGACCGCGGAAGACGGGACGGCACTTTCGCCGATGGGACCCTTCTGGGCCGTACTGGCGGGGACCATCTCCGGCATCCTGATCGGCCTGGTGACGGAGTACTACACGGCGGCCGGCCCGGTCAAGCGGATCGCGCAGTCATCCGAGACCGGCCCGGCCACGAACATCATCGCCGGCCTCGCCGTCGGGATGGAGAGCTGCATCGTCCCGGTCCTGCTGATTTGCGGCGCGACCTACATTGCGGTCTCGGTCGCCGGCCTGTACGGTATCTCGATCGCCGCCGTCGGCATGCTGGCGACGGTCGGCGTGACGATGTCGGTCGATGCCTACGGTCCGATCGCCGACAACGCCGGCGGCATCGCGGAGATGAGCCACCTCGGGAAGGACGTCCGGGCGATCACCGACGGCCTCGACGCCCTCGGCAACACCACGGCCGCCATCGGCAAGGGCTTCGCGATCGGCTCCGCGGCGCTGACGGCGCTGGCGCTCTTCTCGGCGTACGCCTCGGCCGTCGGCCTCGACAAGGTCGGCCTCAACCTGATCGATCCGAAGGTCGTCATCGGCCTCTTCCTCGGTGGCGTGATGCCGTTCTTCGTCGGCGCGCAGACGATGACGGCCGTCGGCCGCGCGGCCCAGGGCATGGTCGAGGAAGTCCGTCGCCAGTTCCGCGAGATCCCGGGCCTCCTTGAAGGGAAAGAAGGGGTCAAG
Source organism: Gemmatimonadales bacterium (assembly GCA_038326215.1). GTDB lineage: Bacteria > Gemmatimonadota > Gemmatimonadetes > Gemmatimonadales > GWC2-71-9 > Palsa-1233. The sequence continues at coordinate 2,720 of JBBQJU010000139.1, forward strand.
CCGGATTCGGCGCGTTGCGTCGACATCTCGACCAAGGCCGCGCTCCGTGAGATGATCATCCCGGGTGTCGCCTCGATCCTCGTCCCGGTGCTCACTGGCTCGCTCCTCGGCGTCAAGACGCTCGGCGGCCTGCTCGCCGGCGCGACGGTGACCGGCGTGATGATGGCGCTCTTCATGGCGAACGCCGGTGGGGCGTGGGACAACGCCAAGAAGTACATCGAAGGTGGCGCGCACGGCGGCAAGGGCTCCGATCCGCACAAGGCGGCCGTCGTGGGTGACACCGTCGGCGATCCGTTCAAGGACACCTCGGGGCCGGCGATGAACATTCTCATCAAGCTGATGAGCGTCGTCTCGCTGGTGCTGGCGCCCTGGTTCATGTCGCTCGGCAAGTAGTCGCTCGGGCGGGCCCGTCGTCCCGGTTGGGGGGCGGTTCCGTCATGGAATCGCCCCTTCGCCGTTTCCGGGAGGGGCACCGCTTCGCCCGATGGGGCGCTAGATTGTCCGCCAGCGTGGGGGTGGAGATGCCGTCCCCGACTTGACCATGACCTGCGACCTCGGATCCTCATGCTCGCCCTCGGAATCGTCGGCCTTCCCAACGTCGGGAAATCCACGCTCTTCAATGCGCTGACCTCGGCGGGGGCGCTCGTCGCCAACTACCCCTTCGCCACGATCGAGCCGAACACCGGCGTCGTGGAAGTCCCGGACGAACGGATCGGCCACATCGCCAAGCTGATCAACCCGGAGCGCACCGTCCCGGCGACGGTCCAGTTCGTCGACATCGCCGGCTTGGTGAAGGGCGCGTCGCAGGGCGAGGGGCTTGGCAACCAGTTCCTCGCCAACATCCGCGAAGTCGACGCGATCGTGCACGTGATCCGTTGCTTCGAGGATGAGGATGTGCAGCACGTGATGGGTGGTCCGGACCCCGCTCGCGATCGGACGGTGATCAACACCGAGCTCGCGCTCTCCGACATGGTCTCGCTCGAGAAGCGCCTCGACCGCGCGACGCGTGCGGCCAAGACCGGCGACGCCGCGGCGAAGGCCGAGAAGGCGCTGATGGAGCGGGTGATGGCGGTGCTCGAAAACGGCGGCCTCGCGCGTGCTGTGGAGCACACCGCCGAGGAAGAGCCGCTCTTCACCTCCCTCAACCTGCTGACCTCGAAGCCGGTGGTCTACGCGGCCAACGTGCGGGAAGACGAGCTGGCCGGGGGCAACGCACACGTCGAGGCGCTCCGCGCCGCTATCCTCGCCGATGGCGAACAGGCCGACGTCGTGATCTTCTCTGCGAAGGTGGAGGCCGAACTCGCCGAACTGCCGGCCGAGGATCGCACCGACTTCATGGCGTCGCTCGGCGTGCATGAGTCCGGGCTCGACCGCCTCGCGCGGGCAGCGTATCATCTGCTCAACCTGCAGAGCTACTTCACCGCTGGTGAGAAGGAGGTCCGCGCGTGGACCATCCGCATCGGGGCGAAGGCGCCCGAGGCGGCCGGAGTGATCCACTCCGACTTCGAGAAGGGATTCATTCGGGCGGAGACCGTCGCCTACGCTGAGTTCGTTCGCGTCGGGGGCTGGAAGCCTGCGCGCGAGCAGGGGCTCGCTCGCGCCGAAGGGAAGGAATACGTGGTGCAGGATGGTGACCTGATGTTGTTCCGATTCAATAACTGAGGTGATGTCGTGATCGCTGTGACTTGGCGCCGCGCGGCGCAGTTCGTCCTCCCGCTGGTCGTCGCTGCCTGTGCCAAGCCGGACGCGCCCCCGGCGCCTGCGCCTGGTGGGAACTGGACGCTCGATGCTGCCGCGGTGGATTCCCTGCCGCAGCTCACGCCGCAGGATGGCCGCCTCGTCTGCATCGCCGACGGGCGGGACGCCTGCCCCCTCATTCAGCCGGTCGCCAACCGACTCGGTGACGATCGCATTGCCCTCTGGGAGCCAGGTCGGGTGGTCCAGGTCTGGAGTGCCGATACCCTCCCGATCACGGTGGGACGTACCGGCAGAGGGCTGGGCGAATATCAGACGGTGCTCGGGGTCGGCCCAGGATCGGGCAGCGCCGTGGAACTCATCGACATGATGACCGATGGCGCCCGCGTCATGACGTTTGACGCCGCTGGCAGCTTTGTCGAGTCGACCGCCCTTCCGACGATCATCGCCGGCGAAGCGCGCGGCTACGTCGGCGCGTTGCCGGTCCTTCAGGGCGTCGTGGCCCAGCGCGACTCCAGCGATGCCGTGTTCCGTCTCTTCTTGTTGAACAAGACGACCGACACGACGGGCCGAATGATCTTGCAGGTGCCGCTGCCGGGGATTCGGATGCAGGGGACGCAGTTGGTCTCCTCTCCTCCGCTCTTCACCACGTCGCCCGTGTACGCGCTCTTTCCCGATGGCGAAGTCGTGGCAGGCACCAGTGACCGGATCGACTTGGTGCGCAAGATGGCCGACGGCAGCCCCCGGTGGCATTTGCAGATTGACCTCCCACGCCAGCGGATCACCCCGGAACAGATCGCGGCGAAGCGCGCCAGCGTCCAGGAGCTGTTCGGGGGGCAACTCAGCGCCTCCGATCTCGACGGAATGGAGGCCCGAAGCGACAGCCTGCATCCGGCGATCGCGGGCATCATCCCGACCCACGAGGGTCAGCTCTACCTCGCCGGGCCCGTTACCGGGGCTGACCTGATCGACTACATCCGAGTACGCGCGGATGGGAAGCCGACCGGCCGCTTTCAACTCCCGGCCACGACGAAGGTGCTTCTCGCCGCAGGTGATTCGCTGTTGGTGCACCGCCCGCAGGAAGGGGAGTTGCGTGAGGTGCGCTGGCTGCGGCTCAGCACCACGCCGTAACGGACGGATGATGCGGCGCCCCCTGTTGCTGGCCCTCGTCCTCATGGCGCCCCTCCGGGCGCCGGTCGGCGGGCAGCAGGCAGGGCCGGTCGCGTTGGGCTGGCCAACCGTCGGGGCAGTCGGCGGGATCGTGCTGGCCTCGGCCCTTCTCGATGAGACCGTGGCACGCGGGATCGCCGACTCGCCCTCCGAGGAGCGCCTGCGGACCGCACGCCGACTCAGGACCTTCGGCGAGGTACCTGTCATGCTAGGGGTTGGCGGCGGCCTCGCGGTGGTCGGCTGGCTTGGCCATCGCGAGGCGCTGGTCCGGCTGGCTGGGCAGACGGCGACGGCTGTCCTGCTGGAGACTGTGGCCACACAGGCCAGCAAGGCGCTGGTCGGTCGGGCCAGACCATACCAGGACCCCGATCGGGACGGCCTCGACTTCGCCCCCTTTTCCAATCAGACCGCCTTCCCCTCGGGACACACCGCCGCGGCCTTCGCCCTGGCAACCACCCTGGGGGACGCCGTCGGATCGCGCTGGGCGCGCGCGGGGCTCTATACCCTCGCCACCGGTACCGCCTGGGCTCGCCTGGCCGAGGAGAAACACTGGCTCAGCGACGTCGTGGCGGGGGCGGCGATCGGCGTCCTCTCGGCCCGGGTGGCCAACGGCCGGACCAAGGTGCTCGGCCTCGAGGCACCCCAGCTGCTCCGCGGGGGGGTGGGCTGGCAGGTGCCGTTCTAGTATCTTCGAGGGCTGTTCACAATCAATCCTCCTCGGGTGCCGCACCAGCCCCGGGGCAACCATGTCCGAAGGAAGGTGCTGATGACCCGTTCGTATGAGGCGGTGTACATCTTCGACTCAGTCCTCGAAGAGCCCGCCATCACCGAGAAGTTGGACCGCTTCCACGCGCTCATCCCGCAGGCCGAGGGGGCCGAAATCGCCCTCGACCACTGGGGGAAGCGCACGCTCGCGTACCCGATCAACGGCAAGGAGACCGGCTACTACGTCATCGCCAAGTTCGATGCGTCGCCGACCAACTTGCCTGAGTTCGAGCGCGCCATGAAGCTGGATGAGGGGCTGATCCGCCACCTCATCGTGATGAACGAGGGCGCCCAGATGGCGCCGACGCCGTCCGCCAAGGACGGGGAGGACGACGAATAATGGGCCGCCCATCGAAGACCTGTGCCATCTGCGAGTCCGGTGTTCGCATCGTTGACTTCAAGGATGAGCGGCTGTTGACCCGCTTCCTCACCGAGCGCGGCAAGATCCTGCCGAGCCGCCTGTCGGGCACCTGTGCCCGTCACCAGCGTCAGCTCAGCACCGCCATCAAGCGTGCCCGTCAGGTCGCCCTCCTCCCGTACATCAAGGGATTCGGCGGCTGACCACGACCCCGCCGGGGCCCGGGCTTCCCGGGTCCCGTTCGCGGTGGCCAACCCTGCTGCTTGCGGCAGGGTTTCTCGTGCTGGCCCCTACCGTTTCTCCATTTTTCTTTTTGGCCCCCACCGTGGTGCTCCTCCTCCTCTCCCGCCCCAGTACGGCGCGGGAGTGG
>JBBQJU010000140.1:0-6988 GCA_038326215.1 Gemmatimonadales bacterium
GGCGCGGGAGGCCGCGCGGCCCGTTGGGGGCGGGGCAGGTACCGAGTGTATCGGCGCGGGAGGCCCCGCCGCCCATTGGGGGCGGGGCAGGTACCGAGTGTGGCGACTCCGGGGACCCCGCCGCTCACGCTGTCGCGTGAGGGCGGGGTTACATCTTCGCGCGGACGAAGGCCAGCGTCTCATCCTCAAATTGCTGCGCCTGCGCCGCCATGCTCGCACCACGTGCCACCAGGTCGGCGGCCTCAGCATTTCCCTTGAGCGACGCGGCGTTGATCTGCACGTTGAGGTAGGCGCCCATCACCGCCGCACGGGCGCAGAGCGCGCCGACGCCGGCGTCGGAGACGGAGCTCGGCTGGCCCTGCTCCGCCATCGCCTTGATCAACGGCATGACGCCGAGGACCGTCTCCATCACCCGGAAGGGGACCCGGGTGGCGTCCAGCGTCGCCGTGTCGATCACGGCGCGTCGAGCGGCCTTCTCGTCGTCCGTGCTCCGCGGCATGGCGAAACCAGCCATGACCCGATCGAAGGCCCGGGTGTCCTCGTCCACCAGGAAGAGCAGCTCCTGCACCGCCTGCTGCCCCGCCTCGGCGTGGTCGGAAAACTCCTGCCAGCGGTGGTCCCAGCCGCGCTTGTGGGATGAAAGGTTGGCGACCATGGTGCCGAGCGCTGCGCCAAACGCTCCGACCGCAGCCGAGACGGAGCCGCCACCTGGTGCCGCACTCTCGGCGGCGGTCTCCGCCGCGAACTGCGCCACCGTCATCGCCACGAGGCGGGTCGCGGCAGAGTCGCGGAGCAGATATTCGATCACCCGTTCTTCGGGGTTGAACGGTGCCAGCTCGTCGAGGCCGAGGGAGCGCACGGCGATCTTCACCAGCTCCGCTTCCGAGACGCCGACCGAGCGCTGCTGCTTGGCGAGGAAGTAGCGGCCTGCGTCGAGAAGACAGTGCAACGGCACCAGCCCCACCAGCTCCGAGCCGGTCACGCGCACACCACGTGCGGCCGCGGCACGGCTGACCTCCTCGAAGGCCACGTGGACCGGTGTCACGGCGATGTCGGTGAGATTCATCGACACCTGCGCCACGCCGTACTCGGGGATGTACCAACCGATCGCCTTCACCGCCTTGAGCGTGCCCACCTGCTGCACTTCGCTCCCGTCGGACTGCTTCACACTGCGACCGGCCTCCCGGACGTCGAAGGCGATGGCGTAGGCGCGGCGGGTCGAGGTGGTGTTGAGGTTGACGTTGTAGGCGACCAGAAAGTCGCGCGCGCCGATCACGGTGGCACCGCGCTGGGCGTCGAAGGTTGCGGGACCGTAGTCGGGCCGCCACTCTGGACGGGCCACTTTTGCGGCCAGCCCCTCGTACTCGCCGGCGCGGATCACGGCGAGGTTCTTCCGCGTCGCATTCGGCTGTGCCGCCTCATACAGGTAGACCGGCAGGCTGAGCTCACGGCCGACCCGTTCGCCGAGTTGCCGGGCATACTCGGCCGCTTCGGCCATCGTGATTCCACTGATCGGGACCAGCGGGCAGACGTCGGTCGCGCCCATCCGCGGGTGCTCGCCGTGGTGGTGGCGCATGTCGATGAGCTCGCCAGCGAGCGAGATCGCCTGAAACGCCGCCTCGACCACGGCTTCAGGCTCACCGACAAAGGTGACCACCGTCCGGTTGGTCGCCTTCCCCGGATCGACGTTGAGGAGGCGCACTCCTTCGACGGCCGCAATCCGGTCGGTGATCTGCTGAATCACGCGAGGATCGCGGCCTTCGGAGAAGTTGGGAACGCACTCGAGGAGGCGGGTCATGGCCTGGGCGGGTCTGGGGAGTGGCTCAGCGGCCGACCGGGCCCGCACGAACGGGTGTAAATCTAGTCGCTGGTCCGGGGTGGGCGGCGGGGTCCCTCTAGCACCTTTCGCCCGAGCGGGGTACTATGGAATTCTTCTTCCCAACCGGATCCCGACCATGATCACCGTACGCGAGATGCTCGCTGCCAAGCGGAACAACCTCACCCAGCGGGTCTCGCCGACCACGACGGTGCGTGATGCGGCGCAGATCATGAACGAGGCCGGGACCGGCAGCGTGCTGGTGGAAGTCGCGGGGAAGGTGGTCGGGATCTTCACCGAGCGCGACCTGATGCGACGTGTCGTGGCGGCCGACAAGCTGCCTGGGGCGACGACCGTTGGCGACGTGATGACCACCGCGCTGGTGACCGCCATGCCCGATGCGACCTTGGCCGACTGCGGTCAGCTGATGAGCGAGCGCCGGATCCGCCACCTGCCGGTCTTTGATGGCGACCAGGTGATCGGTATCGTGACCACCGGTGACCTCCTCGCCCACGAGCTCGCCGAGAAAAGCGCCAAGATCCAGCACCTCGAGGACTTCGTCTTCTACACCCGCAGCTAGGGCGTCGTCACCGGCTTCACGCCCTTGGCATAGGCCGCGTCGCGCGGGCGCGTCGGCGCCTGCGACCAGCTCATCCGCCGCGGTCCACCGGGCCCGAGCGAGCGGACCACCAACACGTCGTCATCGAACCACGCCACCGAATCGGTGCCCCAGCGGAGCGGATCACGCCCCGTTGGGGTCAGCTGCGTCGTGTCCCCGCGCGGGGTAATGGCACAGATGGCCGGACCACAACTGATGGCACGGGCAAAGCGGGGCGTCCCCAACCAGAGCGTCAGCGCGGTGTCGGCAACGGCGTCGCCCGCCGTGACAGCCCGTGCGGCTGGCGCCGCCGGAGGCGCAGCGATCGCCCAGATGCCGCGGTCAGTGCGGACATAGAGCGTGGTCTCATCGTCGCTCCAGCCGACGTGCTGTGCCTGGCCGGCATCTGCGGGTAAGGGGAGTGACCGCTCCCCACCGCTGACGAGGTTCATCACGACCACTTCATGCGGCGTGGTGGGTAGCGTGTCGCGCATCCGGAGGAAGGCGAGCACGCCCCCATCCCGGGTAAGCCGTGGCCCGATCTCGATCGGGAGCGTGAAGGTCAGCTGGGTCACCAGCCCACCCCCGGCCGGGACCGCAAAGAGATCGGTCCGTCCGTCCGGCCCCTCGCCGACCACCACCGCGAACGGCTCCTCGCCGACCTCAATCCGGTTCATCAGCGGCGAGAACTTGCACCCGCCGACCAACATCAGTGCCAGCAATGCCGTGTGCTTCACTTCCCCTCGAGCTGCTTCATGAAGAAGGCGTCGATGTCGGCCTGTGCCTTGGCGGCGGCCGGCGTACCGCTTCCGGTGCGGCCCGGCTTTAGGAAGCCGTGCCCTGTCCCGGGGTAGGAGTCGGCCACGAAGGACTTGCCGAGCGCCTTCATCGTCGCGGCGACCTGCGGCAGCGCGTTGGTCACACGTCCGTCGTTCTCGCCGTAGACGCCGAGCACCGGCGCCTTGATGGTGCGCAGCATCATCGTGTCGGCGAGCGGGCCGTAGCAGACGACCGCGGCCTTCAGCTTGGGATTGCTCGAGGCGTAGCTCCAGACCGTCCCGCCACCCCAGCAGAAGCCGATCACCCCGACGCGGTCCTTGTTCGTCGCAGCCTGGGCAGTGATCCACTTGTACGTGGCGTCGAGGTCGGCGACCACATCCTCGCGCTTCAGGGTGCCGACGAGGCGGCGTGCCGAGTCGCCGAGTGCCTTGGTCGAGCCGAAGCGCGAGGAAAGCAGGTCGGGGACGATCGCCACATAGCCCTTGGCGGCGTAGTCATCGGCGACGGTCGGTTCCCAATCCGTCATGCCGAAGATTTCATGCACGACGAGAATCGCCGGCGCCTTTCCCTTCCGTTCGGGATAGGCCACGTAGGCGCGGACGGTGTCGCCTTTCGCGTTCGGGAAGGCGACCCATTCGCCGTGGGTGGTGACCTCGTGGGCGACCGCTGCGGGCACGGGAACGTCACGTCGGGCCACGAGGATGCCGGCACCGAGGCCGGTGAGGAGCATCAGGGCAGGGAGGATGCGCATGGGGGGGCCTTGGTGAGAGAGGATGCGGGCGCAGCATGCTGCGCCGGGTACACCTAGTCGCGGTACCGGTTCCGCCCCGCCTGCTTCGCCTTGTAGAGATGCTCATCGGCAAGCTTGAGGAGAGCGCCTGCGTCGTGGGCACGTTCATCGGGGAAGGTCGCCAGACCAGCGCTGACGGTGACGGCGATCGGCGCCGCAGCGGTGCCGAACTGGTGGTTCGCCACTCGGCGGAGAATACGATCGACGAAGATCCGCGCTCCGGTGGTGCCGGTCTCCGGAAGGAGGATCACGAACTCCTCGCCCCCGTAGCGCGCGAGGAAGTCCATCGTGCGGAGTTCCCGGCGGAGTAGTGCGACCAGGTCGACCAGCACTCGGTCGCCAATTGGGTGGCCGCGCGAATCATTGATCCGCTTGAAGTCATCGACGTCAAGGACTACTGCCGTTACCACTTGGTCATAGCGGCGGGCGCGTTCGAGTTCATCGGCGAGACGCTCCTCGAGGACGCGACGATTACCGCAGCCGGTGAGCGGGTCGGTGTCGGCGAGCTCGCGGAGCTGCGCCGCGCCGTCATGCGCCTGCTCGAGGTCGTAGGCCTTCTCGAGGGCCGTGACGGCCGCCTCGATGACCTGTTCGGCGAAGCCGAGATCGAGGCGATTGAGGGGCGGGTCGTCCGCCGTGGTGCGCAGGAAGAAGACGCCGGCGGTGCGCCCCTTCAGCGCGAAGGGCAGGGCGATCACCGAGCGGGTCCGCGCATCCGGGGCGGCGGCACCCCAGGTCGAGCGAACTTCCTGGTAGAGCGGATCGGCCTCGACGTCAGCCACCAGGACCGTCTCGCCGGTCTGCAACGCGCGGCGGATCTCCGGGTACTTGTCGAGACGGACGCGGAGGTCACGGAGTGTCGGGTTCTCGAAGGCCGCGACGACCGTGCCCTCGACGAGATCGGCATCGGCGAGCACCACCGAGCAGCGGGCAATGCGGAGTCCGGTCGCCACCCGGCGGACCAGGATCTGGTAGATCTCTTCCGGATTGAGCGACGCGGTGACTTCGCGCAGGATCGCCACGAGCTCGTTGCGGGAGCGTACCTCGGCGCGCGCCTTGTTGAGCTCACGGCCGACGCGCAGGTGCGCCTTGATGCGCGCCAGCAGTTCGCGCACCCGATAGGGGCGATGGACCACGTCGGCGGCGCCGAGGGTCTGCGAGACGAGACGGGCCGGATCGAAATTGGGGTCGGTGAGCACGAGCATGGGGACGTCACGGTGCCGCAGATCCTCGCGCACCCGACTGAGGCGATCCAGGGTGCCGCCATCGGCACCCGCGATGTCGAGGATCATCAAGTCGTACTCTTCCTGCTCCAGCCGCTCGAGGAGGTGCGGGCCGCCGATGGCGGTGACGACGTCGTAGCCGTTCTCCTTGAGCACCCACGAGAGTGTCCTCGCGAGGGCATTGTCCTCGGTCGCGAGCAGCACGCGTGGGTTGAGCGAGAGCATCAGCCGACCAACGCCTGATAGCGCGCGGGGTCGACGTTGCCACCGGTCGCCACGAGGGCCACGGCATCGTTCCCGGAGACGCGCCCAGCGAGCCAGGCCGCCGTGGTGACGGCACCGGACGGTTCCACCTTGAACCCCTGAGCCGCCAGATAGCGCATGGCGGCCTGGATTTCGTCGTCGGTCACGGCGGTTACCTCACGGACAGTCTGGGCGATGATCGGCCAGGTGAGCATTCCCACCGAGCGCGTCAACAATCCGTCGGCCAGACTCGTGCCACCGGCCAGGTCGACGGGGTGTCCCTCCGACTGCGCGGCGGAGAGCTTCGGAATGCCCTGGGGTTCGACGGCGATGACCCGGACGTCCGGGCGGACTGCCTGCACCGCGGCGCAGATGCCGGCGAGCAATCCGCCGCCGCCGACGGGCACGACGAGGGTGCCCACCTCGGGCCAATCCTCGAGAATCTCCAGGCCACACGTGCCTTGCCCGGTGATGACGTCGAGGTGGTCGTAGGGCGGGATGAAGGTGAGTCCGCGCTCGACGACCAACTCCTCGGCCCGTGACGTCTGTTCGGGACCACGCGTTGCCCCGACCAGCATCACCTCGGCGCCGAGCTCGCGGACGCCGGCGACCTTCACGGCAGGCGCCGACTCCGGCATCACCACGACGCAGGGAATACCGTGGCGTTGTGCGGCATAGGCGAGACCGAGCCCGTGGTTGCCGCTCGACGAGGTGACGACGCCACGGGCCCGGACGGCGTCAGGGAGGCGGCGCACTGCGGTCCAGGCGCCACGGATCTTGAAGGCGCCGATGGGCTGACGCCACTCCGCCTTCAGCCGCACCGCGCGCTCCCCGGGGAGGGGAAGGAGCGGTGTGCGATCGGCCACGCCGAGCAGTCCGGCGTGGGCCTCCCGCAGCGACGTCAGCGTCGGCCCGCTCACGTCCCGGTGGGATCCTCGGTGCCCTCGTCGATCAACGGCTCCGCGCCCTCGACGTCCTCCTCGTCCTCCTTCTGGACGCGCGCCACGTCGACGATGCGGTCATCGGTGTCGAGGTTCATCAGCTTGACGCCCTGCGTGTTGCGGCCGCTGACGCGGATCCCCTGGACCGGGCAGCGGATGATGATGCCGCCCTTGGTGATCATCATCAGTTCGTCCTCGGGGAGGACGTCCTTCAACGCGATCAGTCGGCCGGTCTTCGGCGTCTGCTGCATCGTGATGATCCCCTTGCCGCCGCGCTTCTGCACGCGGTAGTCGCCGATCAGCGACCGCTTGCCGATCCCCTTCTCGGAAACCACCAGCAATTCGGCGCGCTCGCGCACGACGACCATGCCGATGACGCGGTCCTCCGCACCCAGTTTGATGCCCTTCACGCCACCAGTGGCGCGACCCATCTCGCGCACGTCGCTCTCATGGAAGCGAATCGACATGCCGGACGAGGTGGCGAGGACGATATCGTCGTTGCCGCGGGTCTTCTGCACGTCGATGAGTTCATCGCCGGCCTCGATGTTGATGGCGTTGATGCCGACCGTGCGGACGTTCCCGTACGCCGACATCACC
>JBBQJU010000141.1:0-6925 GCA_038326215.1 Gemmatimonadales bacterium
GGTGAGTGAGCCGGCGCGGAAGGCCAGCCAGGGATTCTCCGCCAGCGCGGCCGAGGCGAGGGTCGCGCCCAGGAGCAGACCAATCCCGAGTCGGGCCGCCTTGGACACCGTGGCCACGCCGGGGCGGAGGAGGGCGACCGCCAGCCAGGTCGCGAGGTGCACCACCGTCTCTTTCGGGAGCTGGTGCCGATCGAGGTCGGTCGGCGCCGTCGGCAGCGCGGCCAGCACCGCGAGGAGGAGACCTCCGCCCAGCAAATGGGCGGCGAGGCGCTCCTGCCAGCGGACGACCGCGTCGCGGTCGAGGTCTGGGGCGGGGGTGAGCAGCGGATCAGTCATGGAGGCGGGGGGTAAGATATCGCCTACGACCCTTGGTGGGCGGGGCTAGATTCCACCCCACCGCGTCGCCCGGAGGCCACGATGTACGACGACCATGAGCAGTCCGACCCCGCCGGTGCCCCGGGCGACCGCCCGGCCACCGTCCTTGCCGCCACCGATCAGCCGGTGCCGATCGTGGTGCGTGAGGTCGCCGATGATCGCGTGCCGGAGGGGATGACCTGCCTCGGGACCTTCCTCGACGGCACCCTCGTCGCGCGCTGCGCCGTTCCCCCCGAGGCAATCGAATTCTTTGCTGAGCAGCGGCTCTTCGACGAACCGCGGCAGCTGGTGCTCGCTGCCCGCGAGGAGGAGCCGGGGCTCCGCTGCGAATTGTACGCGCTGGTCCCGATGCCCGAGCGCGAGATGCCGGTGGCGGAGGATGAACCAGAGGAACCGTGGCGTTCGTCGGTGCCATCCTACGAAGCGGCTCGCGCCGGCGCGGAGGACGATGATGCAGAGGACCTCGACGACGAGGACCTGGACGACGAGGACCTGGACGACGAGGACCTCGAGCACGACGATGACGAGGACGACGAGGCTGATGATGTCCTCGCCGCGCTCCATGGCGCGCACGCCGACGGCCGTCCGATGGCCGCCGTCCTGCTCGGGCAGATCGTCCGCTTCCAGCGCGACCGGAAGCATCCCGATTCGCTGCCGCTCGAAACAGTCGATGTGCTGGCCCGGATCGTCTCGGGGCGCGTCGTCGAAGTGGTGGACAAGGTGCTTGAGGACCTGCTCGGCTCGTGAAGGCTGCTCACTGACCGCTTGATGGAGTGATCGCTTGGAACGCTACGCCATTTACCGCCTGCTGCACCTGGGCGGCATGTTTGCAATGTTCATGGGACTCGGCGGCATCGCCGTGCACGTCGCCAACGGCGGCACCAAGGCGTCGAACACGGCCCGGAAGCTGCTCGCGTCGGTGCATGGCACCGCACTCTTCGTGATTCTGCTCGGCGGCTTCGGGATGCTGGCGCGTCTCAAGTTGGTCCAGGGCGGACTGCCCGGGTGGATCTACCTCAAGCTCGCCATCTGGGTCGCGCTGGGGATGATGGGGTTGCTGATGTACCGCGCGCCGAAGGTCGCGCGCTGGATGCTCGTGCTGCTTCCACTCCTCGGCGTGACCGCGGCCTGGATCGCAGTGAACAAGCCGATGTAGGGGCGGCGTGCCGCGATCGGCGAACGGCGCCTCAGTCCCTTCGCCGTTCGCCGTTCGCTGGTTGCAGAAACTCGACGACGGTTTCGATCACCGCCCGGTCCCGCAGGATCATGCGGTGGCCGAGCCGCTCCGTCGTGTGCAGGGTGCTGCCGCGCCAGGCCTCGGCGAGAAGCTTCCCCTCCGCGTAGGGGACGTCGGGATCCTGCAGGTCATGGATGATCAACGCAGGCTGCTCGAGCTGCCGCGCGAGGACCGGAATGTCGAGGTCGTCCCAGCTGATCCGCAGTCGATGGAGCATGTTGCGCTGCATCCGGGCATAGATGCGGTCGGGAATCGCGAAGGTGTCGCGGAAGCGGACGGCCCAGGAGGTGATGTCGGCTGGAGCGGCGATGATCACCGCACGTGACGCGGCCAAGCCTCGAGCGAGCGCGAAGATGGAGGCCGCGCCACCGAGGGAATGGCCCACCACGGCATGCAGCGGCCCGTGGTGGTCGCCGACGGCGCGGATCGTCGCGGCGAACTCTGGCATCGTCGCCCGCCAGCCGGTCGAGCGCCCATGCCCCGGTGCGTCGTAGGCCACCACGCGCATGCCGGCGGCGAGCACCGCTTTGGCCAGCGGCGCGAAGCGGCCGGCGTGACTCCACCAGCCGTGGGCGACCACGACGATCGGCCCTGCCTCACCCCAGGCATAGCCCGCGATCGTCTGGCCGGCGGCGCGGACGGTGAACCGGTCGGCCGTCGCGAGCCAGGCTGCCTCGTCGTGACGGGGGGCGGGGCGCGCCGTCTTGACGAAGAGGGCCTCGGCGATCCGCGCCGTGGTCCCCGGCGCGATCCGGCCCAGCGCACGGAGGGCCGCCCGGGTCATCATGATCCGTCGATCGGCCCGCTGCAGCGGATGCCCCGGCGTGAGGGCCGTCGAGGGGGTCGGTGTGGGGGTCGGTGTGGGGGTCGGGTCATCGGCCATCCCGGAACATACTGGGACGCTATATTCGCAGGATGCCTACCTCATCGCATGCCCCCGCCTTCACGACCCTCGCGCCGCCTGTTGACGGCGAACGGATCACCCTGACCGACGGCGTCCTGCAGGTCCCGGACGTCCCGATCATCCCCTTCATCGAGGGCGATGGCACGGGCCCGGATATCTGGCGCGCCTCGCAGCACGTGCTCGACGGCGCGGTGCGGATCGCCTATGGCGGAGCGCGGCGGTTGGCGTGGTTCGAGGTCTTCGCCGGCGAAAAGGCGAAGGATCGCTACGACTCCTGGCTTCCCGAGGACACGATCACCGCGATCAACCACTATCTGGTCGCGATCAAGGGACCGCTGACCACGCCGGTGGGCGGCGGGATCCGCTCACTCAACGTGGCGCTTCGGCAACAGCTCGACCTCTACGCCTGCATCCGCCCTGTGCGGTGGTTCACCGGTGTGCCCTCGCCGGTGAAGGATCCGGGCGCCGTCGACATGGTGATCTTCCGGGAGAACACGGAAGACATCTATGCCGGGATCGAGTATGAGGCCCACTCCGCCGAGGTGAAGAAGCTGATCACCTTCCTGCAGCAGGAGATGGGCGTCAAGAACATCCGCTTCCCGGACTCGTCGGCCATCGGGATCAAGCCGGTGTCCGAAGAGGGCTCGAAGCGGCTGATCCGCGCGGCGATCCAGTACGCGATCAAGCACGGGCGGCCGAGCGTGACGCTGGTGCACAAGGGCAACATCATGAAGTACACCGAGGGTGGCTTCCGTGACTGGGGCTACGAGCTCGCGCGCGAGGAATTCGGGGCGGTCGATCACGAGGGTGGGCCGTGGCAGGTGTTGCCGAACGGGATCATCATCAAGGACGTGATTGCCGACGCCATGCTGCAGCAGGTGCTCACCCGGCCGCGCGACTATGGCGTGCTCGCGACCCTGAACCTGAATGGGGACTACATCTCCGACGCGCTTGCGGCACAGGTCGGTGGCATCGGTATCGCGCCTGGGGCGAACATCAACTACGTCACCGGGCACGCGATTTTCGAGGCGACGCACGGCACCGCGCCGAAGTATGCCGGCAAGGATATGGTGAATCCGGGCTCGGTCATTCTCTCCGGCGAGATGATGCTGCGCCATCTCGGCTGGCATGAGGCGGCAGAACTGGTGCTGACCTCGCTGGCCACCACGATCGGCCAGAAGCGGGTCACCTACGACTTCGAGCGGCTGATGGACGGCGCCACCAAACTCTCGACCTCGGCATTCGGCGAGGCGATGGTGGACAACATGGTGGCGCCGGGCTGAGCATGAGTGGCAAGGGGAAAGGCGTCGCCCTCCCGCGCGCGGTGGCGCTCGTGATGCGGGAGTTCGTCAACGCCCTCGGCAAGGCGACGATGTACCCCGCCGGCCACCGCTTCGTGGCCGATGCCGCCTCTGCCCTCACCACCCAGCTCACGACGCTCGAGCAGGAGCGCGGCGCGCTCACGCTCGGCATCCTTCCGCGCGGCATGCTTCTGGATGGGGCGGCCGTGGAACCGCTCGCCCCGGTCCTTCGGGAGTTTGCCTCCCGCCTCCATCGCAAGAACGTTGGCACCATCCATATCGCCCCCGGGGTGACCGTTCCCGAGGTGGCCGGGATGCTCGCCGCCCTCTCGGCCTCCGACGCCGCGGAGGTCGTCGGGCGCGAAGGATGGCGGTCCCCCACGATCCGGGTCGAGCCGCTGGTCTACGAGGTCGTCGGCTACGGCGACGCCGCCTCCGATCACGAACTTGACGAGACGTTCTGGAGCGAATTGGTCGAGGCGGCCTTCGGGCGCCAGCTCACCGAGCACGACGGTGTGGTCACCCCGACCCAGATCGCCGACGCCCTCAGCGCGCGTGCCCACAGGAGCCCCGAGGACGCACGCCGTGTCTTCGAGGCGCTGGTCGGATTCTCGTCGGCGATCGTGTCGCGCGGGGAGCGAGGGACGGGAGGGGCCCGCAAGCGGTTCACCGAGGTCCTGGCGGCGCTGTCGCGCCCGACGCAGGTGGTGATCGTGCAGGCCGCCCCGAGCACGGCGGCGCGCCAACGCTTCCTTGGCGACACGCTGCAGATCGTGCCGCCTTCGTTGCTGCTGCAGTTGCTCGAGGCGGTCGGCGTCGCCGATGGGGCGCCGATCTCCTCCGTGCTGCGCGGGCTGCTGGGCAAGTTGGCCCTCGGGCCCGATGGCTTGCCGTCCGCAACGCCGGGCTTCACCGCGCAGGTGCTCTCGCTTCTGGCCCAATGGGAAGGAGGCGACGAGGTCGCACCCCTCGAACCCGAGGACCATCGGCTGGGGCTCGATCCGGCGTGGACCCTCGCTGTGGGGCTCGAACTCGCCGTCGCCCCGGCGCCCGTCATTGCGGCGGCGCGCACGATGGCTACCCGTGGCCTGCTGGCGGAGTTGTTGACGCTGGTGGATGATCCGGCGAATCCGCCCGCGACCGTGGAGGCGATCACGGCGGCGGTGCTCGATCCCGACCTGCTGCAGCGACTGCTGGCCACGCCGAGTCCCGACTTCGCGCTGGTCTCCCGGGTGGCACACCGATCGCCCGATGCCGCCGTGCCGGTCTTGCTGACCGCGCTCGAGCAGGCCGAGAATCGCACCGCGCGACGGCGCATGCTCGATCTCCTCGTCACCTTGGGGCCCAGCATCGAGGCGGCTGTGCTGAGCCGACTCGACACGGCGCCGTGGTACCTCGCGCGCAACCTCTTGGTGGTGCTGGGACAGTTGCCGCCGGTGAGTGACCCACAGCCGGTCCTCCGCGCCCTGCGCCATGCCGAGCCACGGGTACGCCAGGAGGCCTTCAAGGTGCTGCTCCGCCATCCCGCCTCACGCGACCGCGCCATCAGCGATGTGCTGGAGGAGGGGGACGCCGGACAGAGCCGCATTGCCCTGTCCGCCCTGGATGGTCGCTGTCCGCCGAGCCTCGTCGCGCCAGTCCTGGCGGTGCTCGGACACGAAGACTCGGAATTGCAGCTCCAAGCGGTCCGGCTCCTCGCCGATTCGGTGAGCCCGCTGGTGGTGCCGCAGCTCCTCAACCTGGTGCGCGCGCGCGGCGGTTTCTTCCGCCGGGTCCGGCTGTTGCCTGCGACGCCAGTGCGCCTCGCCGCCCTCGCGGTGCTGGGGCGGCGCTGGGCGAATCATCGGCCCGCCATCGCGATCCTGCAGCTGGCGTCGAAGTCAGCGGACCCGCAAGTGCGTGCCGCCGTCCAGGGGGGCGCGTGAACGAGGCGATCCGTCTCCTCCACTCGCTCGCGCAGGCGCTCTCGACGATGGCGCTCTACTCGCCCGGGCATCCCGCCGGGAAGCGGGCCATCGATGCCGCCTGGCAGGCGCTCGCGGCGCTGCTCGAGGTCAACGCCCAACCGTCGTTCCTCTTCCTCGGCGGCCCGCCCGTGTACGCTGGGCGTGCCCTCCACGAACTCTCGGATTGGCCCTGGTGCGGTCGCCTGGCCGACCTCGGGATCCAGCGGGTCGACCTCGACCGGTCCATCACCCCGGCCTCGTTCGAACAGCTGCTCGAGCTCTGGCAGCTGCGGCTCAGCGGCGGCGTCGATCCCGCGACGCTCGAGACGCAGCTGCCCGGCGTGACCTTCGGTCCGGTGGAAGTGCAGAACCTGGTGTCGGAGGAGGACGTGCAGGTCGTCGAGGACGCGGCGGAAGACGAGGCGACGGTCTTCCTCGACTTGGTGGAGGAGCTGGAGGCACTGCGTTTCGTCTTCGCGGAGGCGCAGCAGGGGCGCGTGGCGCAGGCCGAGGCGGAGGCGGTCGCCCGACTCCTGCTGCCGCATGTCGAGCGGCACACGCTGCCCCAGGCGGACGTTTCGCCCGGGGCCGAACTGGCGGCACACGCCCTCAATACCGCGCTCCTGACGATGTCCGCGGGGCTGCGCACCGGGCTTGGCCCCGCAGACACGCACCAACTCGGCGTGGCTGCGCTCTGGCATGACATCGGCGTGGTCTGCCTGCCGTTCGACCTCTCGATGAAGTCGTTGCTGTCAGCGGAGGAGCGCGTCGTGACAGAGCGGCACACCGTCCTCGGCGCCACGTTGCTCCTCACCAAGGGCGGCCCGGGTCTCGAGCTCGCCGCGCAGGTGGCCTTCGAGCATCACCTGCGCCCGGACGGCAACGGCTATCCGGCGCGCCGGTTCGCGCACCCGCCGCACTGGGCGTCGTCGCTCGTCGGCGTCGCGGCCGCGTATGTCGCCCTACGGGCCGTGCGCACCTATCGCGCGGCCTGGAACGTCGATCGCGCCGTGGCCCACCTGCGGAGTTCAGCCGGCAGCGTCTTCGATCAGTCGGCGGCGGAGCTCATCGCAGGACTCGTCGCGCGCTGATCGGCGGCGAGCGCCACCAGCAACCACAGCACCCCGAGCCAGAGCAGGTCGGCGGTGAGCAGGTGCAGCAG
>JBBQJU010000142.1:0-6898 GCA_038326215.1 Gemmatimonadales bacterium
ATGGGCAGCTCCTCGCCCTGCAGCTCGGCCGCCTCAAGGATCAGGGCGCCATGACGCCGGTGCAGGTCTCCCTCGCCAAGCGGCACAACGTCGATATGGCTTGTGACGTCGCCCGCGAGGCCCGCCGCCTCCTGGGGGCGAACGGTATCCTCGGCGGCTGGCACGCCATGCGCCACATGGCCAATCTGGAGAGCGTCTACACATACGAAGGGACCCACGACATGCATACGCTGATCGTGGGGCAGGAGCTGACGGGGATTCCGGCGTATCGGTGAGCGGTGCGCCGTTCACCCCCCCCTCCGATTAAATTGGCCTCCGCACCCTCTCGGAGGCCGTATTACATGGCAGGTTCGTCGGAATTCACCGGGGTCGACTTCTACGACATGGACGCCCTCCTCTCCGAGGAGGAGCGGGCCGTGCGCGACACCGTGCGCTCATGGGTCGACGACCAGCTCATGCCGGTCATCGGGGACTGCTACCTCGAGGGGCGGTTTCCGAAGCAGTTGATCCCGGGGATGGCCGAGCTCGGCCTCTTCGGCGCCAATCTGCCTGAGGAGTACGGCTGCGCCGGGCTGAACAACGTCGCCTACGGCCTGATCATGCAGGAGCTCGAGCGGGGCGACAGCGGTATCCGCTCCTTCGCCTCGGTGCAGGGTGCCCTGGTCATGTATCCGATCTATGCCTTCGGGAGCGAGGAGCAGAAGAAGCACTGGCTGCCGAAGCTCGCGACCGGAGCGGAAATCGGCTGCTTCGGTCTGACCGAGCCCGACTACGGCTCGAACCCCGGTGGGATGATCACCACCGCTCGCGAGACGGCGGACGGTTGGGTGCTGAACGGCACCAAGATGTGGATCACCAACGGCTCGCAGGCCACCGTGTCGATCATCTGGGCGAAGACCGGCGACCTCGACGACCAGAAGAGCATTCGCGGCTTCATCGTCCCGACCAACAGCCCCGGCTTCACCGCGAAAGACCAGAAGGGGAAGCTCTCGCTCCGCGCGTCGGACACCAGTGAGCTGCACCTGCAGGATGTGCACGTCGGGAAGGATGCCCTGCTGCCCAACTCGGGTGGCCTCAAGAGTCCGTTGATGTGCCTGACGCAGGCGCGCTACGGCATCGCGTGGGGCGGCGTCGGTGCGGCGATGGCGTGCTACGATGAGGCGCGTCGCTACGCGGCCAACCGGGTGATGTTCGGTAAGCCGATCGCCGCGACACAGCTGCAGCAGGAGCGTCTCGCCGAGATGCTGACCGAGATCACCAAGGCGCAATTGCTGGTGCTGCAGCTCGGCCGCCTCAAGGATGAAGGGAAGGCGACGCCCTCACGCGTGTCGCTGGCCAAGCGCAACAACGTCAACATGGCCTGCGAGTGCGCCCGCGAAGCACGGCGCCTGCTCGGCGGCAATGGCATCCTCGTCGAGTACCACTCGATGCGCCACATGGCGAATCTCGAGAGTGTGTACACGTACGAGGGGACGCATGACATGCATTCGCTGATTCTGGGGCAGGAGATTACGGGATTGGCAGCGTACTGACAGCGATCCGCGAATAGCGAACAGCGACCGGCGGTTGGACGCCGCCGGTCGCCGTTCGCCGCTCGCTGCTCGCAGACACCTAACAAGGATTGCTGCACCATGAAGATTGCCATCTGCCTCCGCCGCGTCCCCGACACGACCGCAAAAATCGCGATCGGGCCGAGTGGGACGTCGATCGACGAGACCGGAGTGAAGTTCGTCCCGAATCCGTACGATGAATACGCGCTCGAAGCCGGGATCGCGTTGCGCGACGCTGCAGGCACGGGCGAGACCGTCGTGGTCGCCTTCGGCGGCGACGCCGTGCAGGAGACGATGCGGACGGCGCTCGCGATGGGCGTCGACCGGGCGGTGCATCTCCAGGGTACGCCTTCAGCGGATGGCCTCGCCAATGCGCGCGTCCTCGCCGATCATCTGCGGGACGGTGGCTACGACCTGATCCTCTTCGGCAAGGTCGCCGTGGACGACTACGGCCAGCAGACCGGCGCGATGGTCGCTGAGTTGCTCGGCCGTCCCTGTGCCACGGCGATCACCTCCCTCGTGATCGAAGGTGGGACCGCGAAGGTGACGCGCGAAGTCGAGGGTGGCGTCGAGTCGGCGCATTGCGCGCTGCCGGCGGTCTTCACCTGCGACAAGGGGCTCAACACGCCGCGGCTCCCCGGCCTCAAGGGGATCATGGCAGCGAAGAAGAAGCCGCTTGACATCATCCCGACCACGGCGGGCGCGTCGCGCGTCACGATTCTCTCGCTCGCGCTGCCGCCGGAGCGGCAGGCGGGTCGGATCGTTGGTGAAGGGGCGGCCGCTGTGCCCGCCCTGATGGCCGCCCTCACGACCGAAGCGAAGGTGCTCTGATCATGGCCGACATTCTCTGTGTGATCGAACAGCGGGGCGGGGCCGTCCGGAAAGGCGCCAATGAGCTCCTCACTGCCGCGCGTCAGCTCGCCGACCAGCTCGGGGGTCGTGTCGACGCGCTGGTCTGTGGCGCCGGTCCCGTCAGCGGCCTTGACGGACTCGGCGCGGCCGGAGCCGACCGCGTCCTGACCGCCACGCACGACGGCTTGGCGCAGTATGCCCCGGAGGCGATCGTTGCCACCGTGCAGTCCATCGCCGGGCAGTACGCTGCCGTGCTCGTCGCGGCGACCGCCACCGGCAAGGACCTCGCCCCACGACTTGCCGCCGCGATTGGTGCGCCGTGTGGCATGGACGTCACCGCGGTACACGCCGAGAATGGCGCCGTCCGCGTGGTGCGTCCGGTATACGCCGGCAAGGCGATCCAGACACTCGAGTTCAGTGGCACGGCGGTGGTCGCGGTGCGGCCGGGCGCCTATCCGGCCGTCGTGTCCGGCAAGGCGGGGGCCGTCGAGTCGATCGCCGTGCCCGCCTTCACGGCACGGCTGACGGTGACCGGGATCGCTGCGCCCGACAAGGCGACGCTCGACGTCGCCGAGGCGCGCGTGGTCATCGCCGGTGGACGAGGGCTCGGAGAGCCGCAGCACTTCGGACTGCTCGAGGAGCTCGCCGCCGCCTTTGGTGGCGAGGCCGCGGTCGGCGCCTCGCGGGCCGTGGTCGATGTCGGCTGGATCGAGCACGGCGCCCAGGTCGGCCAGACCGGCAAGACCGTTTCCCCCGAGCTCTACATCGCCGTCGGTGTGTCCGGCGCCATCCAGCACCTCGCCGGCATGCGCTCCGCGCGGACCATCGTCGCGATCAACCGCGACAAGGACGCACCGATCTTCAAGGTGGCCGACTACGGCATCGTGGGCGATCTCTTCGAGGTCGTGCCGGCGCTGACCGCGGCGGTGAAGGCAGCCAAGGGGCAATAGCGCGTTGCGCCGCCCCCTCGTCGTCGGCACCGGCATCGCCGGGCTCTGGTCTGCCTGGCGACTGGCCTCGGAGGGGCATCATGTCCTCCTCGTGACCAAGGGGACGCTGGCCGATTCCAACACCGCATGGGCCCAAGGGGGAATCGCTGTCGCCATGGCGGACGGCGATTCGCCCGCGTCGCATGCTGCCGATACCATCGCTGCGTCGGGTGGGCTCACCGATGCCGACGCCGTCGATGTCCTCGTCAACGAGGGCCCCGACCGCATTCGCGAGCTGCTCGGCCTTGGCGCCGCGTTTGACCGCGACGCCGAGGGAGCGCTGCGCTTCGGGCTCGAAGCGGCACACTCGCATGCGCGCATCATCCACGCCGAAGGCGATCGAACCGGTGCCGCCCTGGTGGCCGCGCTGAGCCGGGTGGTGCGTGCCGATCCGCGTATCGAAGTGCGCGAGGGGTCGCGGGTGCGCCGACTGGTGGTGCACGATGGCCGGGTCGTCGGCGCCATCCTGCTCGACGCCGATGGTGAGGCCACCGCCGTCGCGGCGCCAGCAGTGATTCTTGCCACCGGTGGGGTCGGGCAACTCTTCGAGGTGACTACCAATCCTCCGGTGGCCACGGGGGATGGTTGGGCGCTCGCCTCGGCGGTCGGCGCCGAGTTGCGGCACATCGAGTTCCTGCAGTTCCACCCGACGGCGTTGCATCTCCCGGGCGTGAACCCCGCGCCACTGTTGACCGAGGCGCTGCGAGGTGCCGGGGCCTGGCTCGTCGATGGCGCTGGCCGCCGCTTCGCGTTCGACGCCGATCCCCGCGGCGAACTCGCCCCCCGGGATATTGTGGCGCGCGCGGTTGCCGGTCCATCGCTCCGTGGCGAGGCATTCCTCGATGCACGGCACGTCGTCGAGGTCGAGGCGACCTTCCCTGGCGTCGCTGCCCTCGTGGCGTTGCACGGATTGTCGCTCGCCCATGATCTGCTCCCGATTGCGCCGGCGATGCACTATGCCATGGGTGGAATCCGCACCGATCTCGATGGCGCCTCGACGGTTCCCGGACTCTGGGCCGTCGGGGAGTGTGCCCAGACCGGGGTGCATGGCGCCAATCGACTCGCCTCGAACTCGTTGCTCGAAGGACTGGTCTTCGCCGACCGCGCGGGTCGGGCCGTCAGCCGCGAGTTGGCGCCCCGTGAGTGGCGCCCCGCGTCCTTCGCACCGGCCCCCGACGACGCCGACCACGGCCCCGACCAGGAGGGCGGCGCGCTCCTTCAGGCGATGCGCCGCTGCATGACGCGCGACGTCGGCCTGCTGCGCACCGAACATGGACTGGCCGAGGCGGAACTGGCGTTGGCCGATCTGCGCGACGCGGTGCCACCAGGCGCGTGGCATGCGGCCGACCAGGTACGGATCGCCACCCTGATTGCGCGCAGCGCACGCCGACGCCGCGAGAGTCGCGGTGGCCACCGTCGCACCGATTTCCCGAACCCCCGGAGCACCCCGTGACGAAGGCCCTGCCCGTCATCGAGCCCAGCACCGAGTCGCCGGCGCAGATTGCGGCGCTGCAGGCGGAGATCCGCGCGCTCGCCGTCGAAAAGCGCGCCATCATCCTCGCGCACAACTACCAGCGGGCCGAGGTGCAAGACGTGGCACACTTCGTCGGCGACTCGCTCGGGCTCTCCCGCCGCGCCGCCGGCGTGACGGAGGATGTGATCGTCTTCTGCGGCGTGCACTTCATGGCCGAGACCGCGAAGGTGCTGGCGCCTGACAAGGCCGTGCTGCTGCCCGACCTCGAAGCGGGCTGTTCGCTGGCCGACACGATCACCCCGGAGGAAGTGCGTGGCTGGCGGCAGGACTTCCCGGACTACGTCGCGGTGGGCTACGTCAACACGACCGCGGCAGTGAAGGCAGAGCTCGACTACTGCTGCACCAGCGGTAACGTCCTCGAGGTGATCGACGCGATCCCCGCCGAACAAGGCATCCTCTTCCTCCCCGACATGTTTCTCGGCGCGCACGTCCGCCGGATGCGACCGCATCGTCGTGTCGAGGTATGGATGGGCGAGTGTCACGTGCATGCCGGGATTGATATTGCGAATCTCGAAGCCGCACGTGCAGCGTACCCTGGCGCCGAAGTGCTGGTGCACCCCGAGTGCGGCTGCGCGTCACGGTTGCTCTATCGCATGGCCGACGGCGACCTCCCGCCTGAGGGGATTCACATCGCCTCGACCGAAGGGATGATCCAGCTGACGAAGACCCTCGCGGCCGACACCTTCATCATTGCGACGGAAACGGGAATCATCCACCGGATGGAACAGATGGCGCCGGGGAAGCGTTTCGTCGCGGCCGACCGCGCGGCGGAGTGCGCGTACATGAAGACGATCACGCTCACCGATGTGCGCGATGCGCTGATCCATCACCGCTACGAGATCGATGTGCCGGCCGATATCCGGGCCCGGGCGAAACGCGCCATCGACCGAATGGTGGCGCTCGGTGCCTGATTCCCGCGCGCCGGCCGTCGTGGCCGATGATGCAGCACGCCTTGCGGCGCTTGCCCTGGCCGAAGATGGCCGCGACGATGTCACCTCGCGGGTCACGGTGACCGAGTCGCAACAGGGGGTGGGAATCATCGAGGGGCGTGCCCCGCTCGTCGTCGCGGGAACGGCGTATGCCGATGCCGTCATCGCGGCCTGCGGGCTCAATGCCGTTGAGTGGCAGGCGGCCGAGGGCGAGCAGCTCGCCACCCCGGCCGTCCTCGGCACCATTCGCGGTCCGCTCCGCGCCATCCTCCGTGCCGAGCGCCCGCTCCTCAATCTGCTGCAGCGCGCCTGCGGCATCGCCACGATGACGCGGCAGTACGTCGATGCCGTGGCCGGCACACCGTGTCGCGTGCTGCACACGCGAAAGACCACCCCTGGCCTCCGAACCTTCGAGGTGCACGCTGTGCTCGCCGGTGGCGGCGCACTTCATCGGACCGACCTCGCCACGACGGTGATGGTGAAGGACAATCACTGGCAGGCATTGCGCGCCTCGGGTCGCACGCTGGCCGATGCACTCGGTGAGGCCAGGGTGGGCGGCGTCACCGGCTTGCAGGTCGAGGTGGAATCGATGGCACAGCTCGACGAGGCCGTCGCGGCAGGAGCCACCCGGTTGCTGATCGACAACCAGACGCCGGAGACCGTCCGGGAGTGGGCCACCCATGCCCGGGACGCCCGCCCGACCGTCGAAATCGAGGCGACCGGGGGGATCACCCTGGCCACCATCCGCGCCTACGCCGCGGCGGGGGCCGATTTTGTCTCCACCGGGGCGCTGACCCATTCGGTGGTCGCGGCGGACTTGGGGCTCGAGATACAGTAGCGATCAGAGATCGGCGAACAGCGAACAGAGACGCGGCGCCGTTCGCCGTTGGCTGTTCGCTGTCCGCTGTATATTTCCGGCTTCACCCTGGTCCGGAGCTCCACTCGTGGGCGTTGTCCTTCCCGTTCGCCATCAGCCGTCGCTTCCCGCCACCATGATCCGGGCGGAGACGCCCCATCCCGAGGCGATCGAGCTCGACGTCCTCG
>JBBQJU010000143.1:0-6884 GCA_038326215.1 Gemmatimonadales bacterium
CCAGCACCGCAGCCATCGCGGCGACGAAACCCCAGCGAGAGGGCGCCAGATGATCGTCCGGCGTCCGGAGCGGCGCCGAGGCGACCGCCAGGAAAGCGGCGGTGGCGAGTGCGAGCACGGCCTGCCACCAGAACCACGCCACGATCGACGTCGAGTCCGTGACCGGAACCACACGGCGGCCCACGAGCGCGACCAACGGCGGTGCCGTCGCGAGCAGCAGAATCGACGCCACCATGCCGATCGGCGACCGCCGCAGCGGGCGCCGCCAGAGCAGCACGGCGAGGAGGAGCATCGCCACGGCGGCCAGCATCGCCGCGACGGCCGATGGGCCGAGGAGCGCCGGCGTCATCTCGGCGCGCATCACGGCCCAGAGCGGGACGAGGATCGCCACAGCCCGGACTGCGGTCGGTGCCCCACCGATCAACGTCAGCAGCGCGACGAGCGACATCGCCGTCGCCAGCAGGAGCTTGGCGAGGGTGCGCTCCCGGAGCACCAGGTCGGCGGGGTTGGGCGGGACCGCCGTCATCGCGTTGCGGACGCCCGCGAGCGCCTCGGCCACTGTGCCGTACCGCACCTCACGCGTCGGGGCATCCCAGTGCCACCCGACCCGTTGCCAGCCACCGGCGCCGCGCGCCAGGGATGCCCCGGCGGTCGGGACGCCCGGCGCGGCATCAAGCAACAACGTCACCTGCGCCTCGCGCGCGCCGCGGGTCCGCGAAACGACGGCAAGCTGCACGAACGGCGTGGTGATCAGCGTGACCTCACCGCGACCGGCGACGGGGGCGACGCGATGCGGCCCCAACAGCGCGAGGACCGAGTCCCCAGCGAGGACCGCGATTCCCCGCTCCAGCGTACCGTCGGCAGCGAGGTCGTCGAGTGGGGCGCGGTCGGCATTGCTGGCGAGGCGCTGGAGGGCGTTGTCGGCGGCCCGGGTCGCCGAGGCAAGGGCCGCCCCAAGGAGTCGGTCACGGGCGCCGGTGGCCTCGATCACCGATTCCGTCACCACCTGGGTCGTCAGCCGTTCCACCCGGAAGAGTCGCCAGGCGACCGTCCCTGCCACCGCACCAAGCAACCCCAACGCCAACCCCGCGGCCCGCAGTGCCCGTCCACCCAGCCGGAGCGTCCCCGCTGACACCACCAGCGCGGCCAGGGCTGCCGCCCCCGCCAGGAGCCACCCACCGTTCCGCGCCGCCTCGCCGGCCAGCGCGACCACCCCTGCCCCGGCCAGCCAGAACTGGAGGGCCGGCCGAGGTGATGTATCACCTTGAAACTTTGGGGTGGGTCGGGCGTATAAGGGCATGTCGGTCTTTATCTCTTTACCTCAGGATGGCCCATGTCGAGTCGTCTGGTCGGCGGCATTCTTGCCTTGTTGGTGGTCGCTGGCGCCCGTGGCGCGACCGCCCAGGCAGCTCCTTCGCTCCCCCGTCAGCTTTCCCTTGGTGAGGCACTCCGGCTCGCCCGGACCAATAGCCCAACCTATCGCCAGACGCTCAATGATGAAGGGCCGGCGGCCGCCGCGGTTCGGGCTGCCTATGGCGCCCTCTTCCCGACCCTGAACGGGAGCAGCGGTGTGTCGTATAGCCGCGCGGGCCGGCAGACTTTTGCCAACCAGGTCTTCTCGCAGGGCTCCCCGACGATCGCGTCGAATTACTCCCTCTCGGCTTCCTGGACCCTCTCGGGCCGTGAGCTGCTCGCGCCGGGCCAGCAGAAGGCGCAGCAGCGCGTGGTGGAGGAGAATATCACCGGTGCCGGAAATACCCTCACCGCGGACGTCACGACCCAGTACCTCGCGGTCCTTCGGGCGACGGCCTCCGTCGAGGTGGCCCGGCAGCAGTTGGCCCGCAACGAAGACTTCCTGACGCTCGCCCGCGCGCGCCAACAGGTCGGCCAGACCAACATCATCGACGTGCGCACGGCCGAGGTAAATCGCGGCCGCTCGCAGGTGGCGCTCCTCCGCGCCCGCCAGGCCGAGACGGATGCGAAGATCGAGCTGATCCGCCGCCTCGGCATGCCGACCGAGAGCGATGTCGATTCGATCCGCTTCACCGAGACCTTCCAGTTGGTCGAACCGACCTACCAGCTGGGGACGTTGCTCGCTGCCGCGGGCGCCGACAATCCGAGCATCCGGGCCGCCGAGGCGCAGCATGAATCGGCGCGCATCGGCGTCCGCTCGGCCAGAGCGGCCTACCTCCCCTCCTTGTCCGTCAACACCAATCTCAGCGGATTCACGCAGCAGTTCACCGACGTGAATCCGCAGTTGGCCGGAGCGTTGGCGAGCGCACAGGGGACCAAGTCGAACTGCGAATTCCAGAACGGCATTCTCTCCCGACTGACGACGCCGCATCCATCGCCGAACGGCGGGATCATCGCCGACTGCAACAGCTTTGCGGGGCTCGACGCCACGGGCAGCGCCCTGCAGGCCGACATCACCCAGAGCATCCGGGACCGGAACAGCGGCTGGCCGTTCTCCTACACCCGCCAGCCCTGGTCGATCTCGGCCGGTGTCTCGCTTCCGCTGTGGGACGGCTTCTCACGCGGGCAGGCCACCTCGCAGGCGAAGGCGCAGGAAGATGATGCCCGCGAGGCCGCCCGCGCCCGCCGCCTCGAAGTGGCTGGGACGGTGCAGTCGCGCCTGGGCGCGGTGCGCACTGCCTATCAGGCCGCGACCACCTTGGAGGCGAACCGCACCCTGGCGCGCGAGCAGCTCCAACTGGCGCAGGACCGCTACCGCATCGGGCAGGGCACGGCCCTCGAAGTGGCCGACGCGCAGAACGCAGTGACCCAGGCCGAGGCGGACTATGTCTCGGCCGTGTACGACTACCATCAGGCCGTCGTGGCGCTCGAAGCCGCGGTCGGTCGCCCCCTTCGCTGACGCAGAGGACACAAGCCATGTCTCGTGGAGTCAAAATCGGTCTCGGTCTCGTCGTCGTTGCCATCCTTGGCGCCGTCGCCCTGAAGATGAAGGGCGGCAGCGACAAGCCGGTGGACGTACGTCTTGAAGAGGTCGCGACCCGTGACCTCGTGTCGGCCGTGACCGCCAGCGGCAAGATCGAAGCGAAGAGCCAGGTGGATGTTTCCTCCGAGGTGACCGCACGGATCCTGCGCATCACCGTGAAGGAAGGCGACGTCGTCACCAAGGGGCAGCTGCTGGTCGAGCTCGACCAGGTGCAGTTCAAGGGCGCGGTGGACCGTGCCACGGCCTCCCTGACGTCGGTGCAGGCGCAGCTGCTGCAGGCGCGCACCAACCGCGACCAGGCAAAGCGCGCGCTGGACCGCAACACCGAGTTGAAGCGGACGAACCCGACGCTGATCGCCGACGAAGTGCTGGAGCAGTCGCAGCAGGCGTTTGACGTCTCCGAGGCGTTGCTCAAGTCGAGCCAGGCGCAGGTGCAGCAGACGCAGGCCTCGCTCAAGGAATCGCAGGATAATTTGGCCCGCACCCGACTCTACGCGCCGATCTCCGGCCGCGTGGTCCGGCTCGCCGTGGAAGAGGGCGAAGTCGCCCAGACGGGCGCGTTCTCGCGTGACGTCGGCCTGCTGATGCGCATCGCGGACCTCTCGGTCATCCAGGCGGTGGTCAAGGTCGACGAGACCGACGTGATCCGCCTGGAACTGGGGGATTCGGTGTCCGTCGCGATTGATGCCTTCCCCGACACGGCGTTTGTCGGCAAGGTGACGAAGATTGCAAACAGTGCGGCGACGACGGCCGCCGGCGCCGCTTCGGCGGACCGCGCGGTGGACTTCGAGGTCGAGGTGACGCTGACCAATCCGCCAGCCGATGTGCGTCCCGATTTGAGTATGACCGCGCGGATCGTCACCGACGTCCGGAAGGGGGCGCTCTCGATTCCGATCATCGCGCTCACCACCCGGCCAGACAGCGCCATTGGCGGCGAAGCGAACGCCGCGGCGGGGGCGCCGCTCACGACCACGAGCGACACCGCCGGCGGAAAGAAGCCGAAGGACAAGGAAGGCGTCTTCGTCGTCGAGAACGGGATGGCCCGCTTCCGCGCGGTGAAGGTCGGCATCGCGGGCGACGAGCACTTCGAAGTGCTGACGGGCCTCAAGAAGGGCGAGACGATCGTGGCCGGCAGTTATCAGGCGATCCGCGACCTGAAGGATTCGTCCAAGGTCAAGGCGATACCGGCCGGTGGCCCGGTCGTGGTGAAGAAGTGAGCGACGCCATCATCCGCCTCGCGGGGATCACCCGCGAATACGTGATGGGGAGCGAGAAGGTGCTCGCCCTCCGTGGCGTCGATCTCGAGATCGGCCGCAACGAGTACGTCGCGATCATGGGGCCCTCG
This sequence comes from Gemmatimonadales bacterium, assembly GCA_038326215.1. GTDB lineage: Bacteria > Gemmatimonadota > Gemmatimonadetes > Gemmatimonadales > GWC2-71-9 > Palsa-1233. The sequence goes on from JBBQJU010000143.1 coordinate 4,302, forward strand.
GGCTCCGGCAAGTCGACGATGATGAACATGCTCGGCTGTCTCGACACGCCGTCCGGCGGCCAATACTGGCTGAACGGGCAGGAAGTGTCGACGATGGCCGATGACGACCTCGCCCGGGTGCGCAATCGCGAAATCGGCTTTGTCTTCCAGACCTTCAATCTGCTGCCACGCGCGACGGCGCTCGCCAATGTGGAGCTGCCGCTGGTGTATGCCGGCGTCTCGACCCGCGAGCGGAAGCGCCGCGCCGAGGCAGCGCTGGAACGCGTTGGCCTGGGAAACCGCATGGACCACCGCCCGAATGAGCTGTCGGGTGGGCAGCGGCAGCGCGTGGCGATTGCCCGCGCGCTGGTGAATGAGCCGTCGATCCTGCTGGCCGACGAGCCGACCGGCAACCTCGACTCGGCCACGAGTGTCGAGATCATGCGGGTCTTCGGCAACCTGCACGCGCAGGGCCAGACCGTCATTCTGGTGACCCATGAGCCGGATATCGCGGCGCATGCCCATCGCGTCGTCGTCCTCCGCGACGGGAAGGTCGACAGCGACAAGCGGAACGCATCGCCAGTGACCGAGGCCGCGGCCTGAGATGCCCTTCTTCGAGGCGGTCCGACTGGCGTGGGATTCCATCATTGCGCAGAAGCTGAAGAGCTTCTTCTCCTTGGTCGGCGTGCTCATCGGCGTCACCTTCCTGATCGCGGTCGTCTCGATCGTGCAGGGCATGAACGTCTACATGACCGAGAAGTTTGCCGGCGCGCTCATCGGCGTGAACACGTTTCAGGTCCGTTCGCGGCCGAACATCCAGACCGGCAACAACAGCGACGAAGAGTGGCGCCAGTGGCAGCGGAATCCGCGCGTCACCATCGAGGATGCCGCGTACATCAAGGAGCACCTGACCATTCCGGCCACCATCGCAGCGGCGGGGAATGATCAGGTCACGCTCTCCTGGCAGGGGAAGGTCGCCAAGCAGATTCAGCTGAATACGGTCGAGGCGGACTTCTTCAAGATCAAGCACTATGACATCGCCGAGGGGCGGGCGTTCTCGCCGCAGGAAGTGAACATCGGGGCGGCGGTGGTCGTGCTCGGTGCCGAACTGGGCGAGCGCCTCTTCGGCGGTCGGGATCCGATCGGTCAGACCATCGCCATCGGCGGCCTCCCCCACCGCGTCATTGGCGTGGTGGCGAAGCAGGGGACGCTCTTCGGCATCTCGCTCGACAAGTTCGTGATCACCCCGATCACCTCGCCGGCACGCCGGCTGGTGAACCGGCCGCACATCATCGACGAAATCCACATCCAGACGACGAGTCCGGATCAGATGCGGTCCGCGATGGAAGAGGTCACCGTCCTGATGCGTGGGCGCCGCGGACTCCGCCCTGGGCAGTCCGACAACTTCCATCTCGAGTCAGCCGAAGGCGCCCTCTCCGGCTGGGAGAAGATCTCGAAGGTGCTCTTCCTCGCCCTGCCGGGGCTGGTGGCGATCTCGCTGGTGGTCGGCGGCATCGTGATCATGAACATCATGATGATGGCCGTGAGCGAGCGCACCCGCGAGATCGGCGTCCGGAAGGCGCTTGGCGCCAAGCGGCGCGACATCATGGCGCAGTTCATCGTCGAGTCGGCGACCCTGTCGGTCACCGGCGCCGTGATGGGGATCGGTACCGGCCTGCTGCTGGCCTTCGCGGTCCGCGCCTTCACGCCGTTGCCCGCGGCCGTGGCACCCTGGTCCATCGTCGTCGGCGTCGGACTCGGCATTCTCGTGGGCATGGTGGCGGGCGTCTACCCCGCGCGCCAGGCGTCCCGACTCGACCCCATTGCAGCACTGAGGCAGGAATGAGCGACTACGGACGCGGCAACCTGCTGGCCCGCGCGCTCGAGGGCGTCACCCTCGCGCTCGACTCGGTCCGCGCCTCCAAGGTGCGCGCCGCCCTGACCATTCTCGGTGTCGCTATCGGCGTGATGGTCGTGATCGCGATGGCCGCGACCATCACCGGCATCCAGAACTCGGTGAGCGAGATCGTCCAGCGCGCCGGACCGAAGTCGTTCTACGTGATGCGCTACTTCCGCTCCGGCCTGCAGATCTCCGATGGCTCCGACGAAATGTCGCCCTGGCGGAAGCGCCCGATGATGAGCCGCGAAGAGGCCGAGATGCTCAGCCGCCTCCCGGCCATCGGCGCGGTCAACATCCGCGAATCGGCCGGATCGCGCATCTCCTACGGCCGCAAGTCGCTCGCCTCGGCGCAGGTGGACGGCCAGAGCACGAATTGGCTGCAGGTCGAAGGCGGCGAGCTCTTGCAGGGGCGGAACTTCACGCCGACCGAAGATGCCGGTGGCTCGTTCGTCGTCGTGATCAACGGTCCTGTGGCCGACGAGCTCTTTCCTGGCCTCGATCCCCTCGGCCGACAGATCAAAATCTTCGGGCTCCCCTTCACCGTCGTCGGGCTCTATCAGGACCCGTCCGGGCTCTTCGCAGACGAGGGGCCGAAGATCGTCATTCCGCATACGACGTTCGTGAAGACGGCGGACTTCGCCTGGGGGTGGTTGAACATCGCGGTCTTCCCCAAGGAGACCGTGACGCAGGCCGAGGCGATGGAT
>JBBQJU010000144.1:0-6777 GCA_038326215.1 Gemmatimonadales bacterium
GGCGTCCGGCATTGCCGGTGACGGTGTCATTTGAGGCATCCGATGATGCCGTGGCGGCCGGACTCCGGAAGGCGCCACCACGCGACGGGGAGTTGCGGGTGATCACCATCGCGGGTCTCGATCGGAGCGCGTGCGGCGGGACGCATGTCGCAAACACGGCGGCGATCGGACCAATCGTGCTCACCGGTACGGAAAAGATGCGCGGTCACCTGCGCGTCGGCTTTCTTGCTGGTGCTCGGGTGCTGGCGCATCTCGCCGCGCGCGACGCGCTGGTCGGGGAATTGGCGCGGACGCTCTCCTGCGCCGAGGAGGATCTCGCGGTGCTGGTGCCGAAGCGGCAGGAGGAATTGCAGCAATGGCGCGCACAGGTCATCGCGCTCGAGACGGAGCTCGCCGCCCACCGGGTCCGGGCACTCCTGGCAGCCGCGATCCCCGACGCCAGTGGTGTCCGACGCGTGACGTACCATGCCACGACCGAATCGCCGACGCTGGTCCGCGCCATGGCCCAGGCGGTGGCCAGCGAATCGAAGGCCCTCCTGATCATTGTCTCGGCGTCGGCGGTGGTGCTTGGCAGCAGTGCCGACAGTGGCGTCGACGTGGGGGCCCTCCTGAAGGCGACGATCGCATCGCACGGCGGCAAGGGGGGCGGCTCGCCGCGGCTGGCGCAGGGGGTCGTGCCGTCCGGAACGCTGCTGTAGGGGCGACGCATGCCACGCCCCGGCAACAGTCGCCATGACCTGAATGCCGTTGTACATTCACGTAATCCATACCACATCCTCGACACACTCAACGCCAGGGTCGCTCATGTCGCGTCGCAAGGTCAATCGTCGTGATTTCATTGCCACCTCCGGAGCCGCGGCCGCGAGCGCCATGATCGTGCCGCGGCACGTCCTCGGCGGTCAGGGGTTCACGGCGCCGAGCGACATCGCCAACATCGCCGTGGTCGGTGCGGGTGGCATGGGCGCGAGCAACACGACCCAGATCCTCTCCGAAAACCTGATCGCCGTGGCCGACGTCGACTTCGATTACGTCGATCGTCGCGTCGGGCCGGCGGTCAATCGCGACGGCACCCCGAACAAGCTCCACCTCGCGCACGCCAAGGCCCGCCGCTATGCCGACTTCCGCGAGATGCTCGACAAGGAGAAAGGGATCGACGGTGTCATCATCGCCACCCCAGACCACACGCACGCCGTGGTGGCAAAGGCCGCGATGGAGCTGAAGAAGGCGGTCTACGTCCAGAAGCCGCTCTGCGCGACGGTTGCCGAGGCACGGATGCTGGCCAAGATGGCGGCGTCGAGTGGCGTGGCCACGCAGATGGGCAATCAGGGGCATTCGCGCGATGACACGCGCCTGATCCGCGAGTGGATCCAGGCCGGGATCATCGGCGCCGTGAAAGAAGTGCACATCTACACCGATCGTCCGCTCGGCTACTGGCCGCAGGCGGTGCCGCGGCCGATCGCCGAGGGCGGCAAGATGCCGCCGATGCCGGCGCCCGGGTCGCAGTGGAGCCAGGGCACCATCAACAACATCCTCGCCAACGGGATGTCGACGAACGTGGTCAAGCCTGAGGGACTCAACTGGGACCTCTACCTCGGCCCAGTCCCCGAGATCCCGTATCACCCGATCTACCATCCGTTCACCTGGCGCGGCTGGCTCGACTTCGGCGGCGGCGCCCTCGGCGACATGGGCGCCCACCTCGTCGACGGCCCCTTCTACGCGCTCGGCCTGGACTACCCCAGCACGATCGAAGGATCGTCGACGCCGTTCGGCGGACCGCGGAGCAATCCGGCGTCGTTCCCGATGGCGACCAACGTGCAGTGGGAGTTCGACGCCACCCCGACCCGCCCCGCCTTCAAGATGTTCTGGTACGATGGTGGCCTGATGGCACCGCGTCCCGCGGCACTGCCGGATGATTTCAAGTACGTCACCGAGGGTGGCGTCTTCATCGTCGGCGAGAAGGGGGTGCTGGTGCACCAGACCTACGGCGCCAAGCCGCAGCTGTTCCCGGCCGCCTTGATGGAGGAGGCGAAGAAGGTGCCGAAGACCGAGCGGCGCGTCGTCACGTCGCACGAGATGAACTGGGTCAACGCGATCAAGGGGACCGACGTCACCTCGTCGCCGATCGAGTACGCGGCGAAGCTGGTCGAGACGATGCACCTCGGTGTCGCCGCCGTGCGCCATGCGGCTGCGCTCAATCAGGGGCCGCAGAAGCTCGAGTACGACGCCGCCAAGATGGCCTTTACGAATCAGGTCGGCGCCAATCAGTATCTCACCCGGCCCTACCGCGCCGGCTGGAACGTGGTCTGAGCCCGCGGCAGGTCAGGGATGGCGCGGTCGGCGGCCGAGGCGGGGAACTCCCTGCCTCGGCCGTTTTATTATTGGGACATGATCACCCTCCTCCTGGCGATGACCACACTCGCCCCCGCTGATACCACCAAGCCGGTGAAGTTCACTATCGACGCCGGCTTCGTGAATACGACCGGCAACACCGAGATCACCTCCGTCAACCTCGGCAACACGCTCGAGGCGACGCAGCGTGGGTGGAAGTTCACCCAGACCGGCGGCGTCGTGTACGGCAAGAATGACGGAGCGGTGAATACCTCGCTCTGGCTTGCGTCGGTGCGTGGCGCGCGCGACCTCTCGCGCACCGTCTCCCTGTTCGTGGTCACGGAGTTCGATCGCAACACCTTCGCCGGCATTTCGTCGCGTTACGCGCCGCAACTCGGCCTCGCCGCCACGCTGGTTGATGGCGCGAAGGACAAGCTCCGCGCCGAGGTCGGTGGCGGCTTCACCTGGCAGAATGCGGTCGCGGTCGGCAAGAGCGCGGAGTTCGCGGCGGGGCGCGGCGCGCTGCTCTACGCCCGGCAGCTCGGGCCCAAGGCGAGCTTCGGTCAGAAGCTTGAATTCCTCCCGAATTTCAAGACGACCGACGACCTCCGCATCAACAGCGAGACGGCGCTCACTGCCCCGCTCGCCACCGGGATCGCGATGAAGGCGAGCTACGTGATTCGCTACGACGGACTCCCCGAAGCGGGCTTCCGCAAGACGGACCGAATTCTCACCACCGGGCTGCAGTTGGCATTCTGACGGGGTGGTCGGCGTCCGGTCCCCGGAAAGGTTACTTTCTGAGGGTTCGGGCGCCCGGTAGGTTTCGGGCGTCGCCCTCCTGTGTCGTTCCGCCGGAGCCACCCCATGCCGCAGCTTGCCCGTAGCGCACTCCTGCTCGCTCTGCTCCCGGCAGGGCTGACGGCGCAGGCGGGGACCCCACCGCCGGCCACGCCTCCCGCGACTGCTGCCGCCCCGAAGCCGAAATCACCCAATATCATCAAGTTCACCGGTGACCTCGGCTACGTCAGCACGGCTGGCAATTCGTCGGTGCAGACCCTGAACCTTGGCAACCGCGTCAGCGCGAAACTCGGTGTGGTGACGGTCTCCCAGCAGTTCTCGCTGGTGCACGGGCGCAGCAAGGGCAAGACGGTCACCTCGCTCTATCGGGCCCAGCTGCGATCGGACTATTCCCTTCAGACGACGTTCGGCCTCTATGGCCAAGTCAACTACGAGCGGAATGTCTTCGCGGGTCTCGCTTCCCGCATTGCGACCAACACCGGCCTCACCGCGCTGCTGCACGCCGACGCTCGCCACCGGCTCACCCTTGAGGGTGGAGTCTCGGTGAACGCCCAGCGGTCGGTCGACCCCACGAAGCGGCCGAACCAGGACTTCCTCGGCGGACGCGCGGCCACGTCCTATACCCAGAAGCTCGGTCCCAAGGCGTCGTTCGCGCAGTCGGTGGAATTGCTCCCGAACTTCCGCGATCGTGAGGACCTGCGCATCAATACCGAGAGCACCGTCGTCGCCCCGATCACCAAGGAAGTCGGCGTGAAGCTGAGCTACGTGATCCGCTACGACGGCTTGCCGCAGCCGGGCTTCCTCTCGACCGACAGGCTCTTTACCTCCGGCATCCAGATTACCCTGTGACGCATCTCCGCCCGATGCATGCCGTCGCCACGCTGCTTCTCGCCACGGCCTGCGCCGCCGATCCCGGGGAGCGTGCGGGGGTCGTCGTCACCGATTCCGCCGGCATCCGGATCACCACATCGACGGCGCCCGCCTGGCGCGCCGGCGAAGGGTGGCGCGTGGACACCACGCCCGTCGTCAGCATCGGCGATGGCACCAAGAAAGGGGCCGTCCTGCTGGTCGAGGTCGGCGGCGTGCGGGTACTGCCCGACGGGCGGATCGTCGTGGCCAACGGCACCGATCGCGCCGTCCTCTTTTTCACTCCAACCGGCGAACGGGCCGGCCGGGTTGGTCGCGACGGCAGCGGGCCGGGGGAATTCCGCGGCGTCTCGCTCGTCGGCTTCCTTGGCGATTCGCTCCTCGCGTGGGATTCGCAGCTCGACCGCGCCACGGTCGTGGTGCCGAATGCCACCGCGGGTCGATCCTTCCGTCTTGCCACCGGCGACACGACTGGGGCGAGCCGCTTCGGGTACGTCCCGGTCGATGTCTACGAGGACGGCACCCTGCTGCTTGCTGGCCGTGCCGGCGCCACCAGCGCCGATCAGGGCGGGGTCCGCCGCGAGCCCGTGCCGCTCCGCCGCGCCGCGCGCGACGGTACCCTCGGTCAGCGGCTCGCGGTCGTCCCGGGGACGGAAAACATCGTCGTCAGCGGCAAGGGATTCGTCAGCGTCTTCGAGCGGCCGTTCGGCCGTCGCACGCTGAGCATCGCATCCGGCCAGATGTTGGTGGTCAGCACCGGCGACTTTGACGGGGTCCTTCGCTTCGACTCGACCGGCACACTCCACGAGCTGTGGCGCCTCGACCGGGCACAGCGTGCGGTCTCGGCCCGCGACGCTGAGGCGGTCGCCGCCCGACGGAGTCTCCAGCTGAACCAGCTGCCCAAAGAGTACGCCGACGCCATCTTCGCCGTGACCAAGGATGTCGGCTATCCTGGGGTATTGCCTCCCTTCGATGCCATGCTGCGTGACGCGACCGGGGCGCTCTGGCTTCGGCGGGACGTCGGCCCCGTCCTCCGCGATTCGATCCCGCATACCTGGACCGTCCTCGACCCGAAGGGACGGTGGCTGGGCGACGTCGTCACGCCACGACGCGTCGAGGTGTACCAGATCACCCGTGATCGCGTGGTCGGCGTGTGGAAGGATGACGACGAGCTCGAGCACGTCCGCCTCTACCCGTTGCGTCGATGAGCGCGCCGCGTCCCCCGCTCGCCGAGCCACCGGACCTGCGGGCCGCGCTCCGGGCGGAACCCCTGCTGCGTAAACTGTTCAGTGCGCTCGCCTACACCCACCAACGGGAACATATCGAGGCGTTGCTCACCGCCAAGAAGCCGGAGACACGCGCGCGTCGGCTGGCGAAGACCCTCGACATGCTGCGCGGCGACCCGCCCGTCCGTCACCCCGCCAACTCGGCGCGACCGACGGTCGTGAAGATGGGACTTCGCGCCGGACAGCGGCTGCTGGTGCTCGACGGCAATGCCGCCGCGCGGGCAACCTTCGCCGTGCTACCCGAGGGCGTCGAGCGGGTCGCGCGTGCCGCCCCGGGACGCTGTGACGTCGTGGTGCTCTACGCCCTGACCGCCGAGGTGCTTGAGCGCCGGCTGCCCGCGGCCTGCAAGGCGCTCGCACCCGGTGGCACGCTCTGGGTGGCGTACCCCAAGCAGTCGTCCGGTCGGGCCACGACCCTCACCCGCGACCACGGCTGGGCCGTCGCCCACGCCGCCGGCTTGCGCGGCATCCTGCTCATTGCCTTCGACGACCACTGGTCCGGAGAGAAATTTCGTCATGAGTGATCCCCGCTATCCCATTGGTCCGTTCGTTCCGCCCACCGGCTGGGATGACCATCTGGTCGCGATGTGGCGCAGCGCCATCGCCGAACTCCCGCGCGCGCTGCGCGCGACGGTCTCGAGCTTCGATGACGCCGCACTCGACACGCCCTACCGCGAGGGCGGCTGGACCAGCCGCCAGATCGTCCATCATCTCGCCGATTCGCACCTCAATGCCTACATGCGCTTCAAGCTGGCACTGACGGAGGAGAACCCGGTCATCCGGCCGTATTCGCAGGACGCCTTCGCCATGCTCCCCGACTCGACTCGGCTGTCGGTCGCGCCGTCACTTGAAATGCTCGAGGGGCTGCATGTCCGCTGGGGGATGCTGTTGAGCACCCTTGACGACGCCGCGCTGCACCGCACCTTTGTGCACCCTGAGTACAATGCGACGTTCACCCTCGGCCGCACCCTGGCACTCTACGCCTGGCACGGTCAGCACCACACCGCGCAGATCATCGCCCTCGGCAACAGCCGGGGCTGGTAACCGCACCGCAGCCCACGCTCGTTTCTTCCTTTCCTGGAGATCGCAGATGGAGCGACAGAAAGTCGTCGGCATCGGAGGCATCGTGCTCTTCGCCGACCATGCGGATTCCCTCGCGCACTGGTACGAGCGCCATCTCGGACTCTTCTTCACCCGCGAACCCGGCAGCCATGAGTGGTGGTGTGACTTCGCCGGGCTCGCCTTCTCGATTCATCAAGCCAAGCATCCGCTCGCCCACGACCGACGCCAGGTCGAAATCACCTGGTACGTGAACGATCTCGACGCCCTCACCGAACAGCTCGGCGAACTCGGCGTCACCCTCGCGGAGCGGCAGGAAACCATCGACGGCGACTTCGCGTGGCTCGATGACCCCGAAGGGAACCGGGTGGAGTTGTGGCAGGCGCCAGGCGTCTAGCAGCGAACAGCGAACGGCGAAGAGCGAACGGCGGTGTCCAGG
>JBBQJU010000145.1:0-6697 GCA_038326215.1 Gemmatimonadales bacterium
GGCAGGTAGTGCGAGGCGGGCCCGCTCACCGACGCGAACAGCGACTGCAGGTAGGCGTCGCCGGAGCGCCATGCGCACCGGAGGATGGCCTGATTCATCGCCAACTCGCTCACGGCCGCTTCGGCCGCGCGACGAACCGCCCGGCGCGCCTCGCGGAGCCCTGGCACTTCGCCGATGAAGCGGTCGAGTCCCTCGAGCCCGACCGACTCGCCCCCACTGACCAGTTGCACCAACTGCTCGCGGCGACGGCGGGCCTCGTCGAGGGTCAGCACGGCGCGCGAGACGGCATGGGTCGCGGCATCGATCGCGGTGGTGTCATCTTCGGCAATGCCGGCGCGTTGGCGCTCCAGCGCTCCACGCAGCTCTGCCAGGAGCCGCTCTTCAGCCTGGATCGCCGCAATGATCTGCACCGCGCGCAATGGCGCCGCCTCACTCACCTCAGACATCCCCGCTCCCTGCGGCCGGAGCCGCGGTCATCGCCGCGCCCTCCGACGGGAGGTTGCGACCCAACTGCCTGGTCATCGCGGCGGCCAGTCCGCTGTCACTGCGCTCAGCCGCGAAGCGTGCCACCTGTTCGTCGAGCATGCCGGTAAACATCTGCTCGCCGGTCGATTGCTCGAGCAAGCCGCCTTCACTCGGCACCGTCTGGCGCATGGCCTGGAAGAGCTGGGCATAGAAGACCGACTCCAGCTCCTGCGCCTGATGCTGCAACCGTTCGCGCGCCGTCGGCGATGTGGGCCCCGGCCCCGGAACCGCGCCGATGCCGCTCATCGGATCACCACCATCGCGGTGATCGCCCCGGCGGCTCGCAGCCCGTCGAACACGGCGGCGACGTCAGCGGGTGCGGCTCCGATCGACTGCAGGCCGACGGCAATGTCCCGCACCGTTGCCTGCGGACCCACGGCGACCACGCCCTCCGTCGGCGTGGCTGGCGGCGGATCGCCGACCCGCACGGTGATCCCCCGCAGCGACACGACGGCCGGGCCAACCCGGACATCCCCCCCCGCCACCACGACCCCGCTCCGGGCGTCAATGATGATCCGAGCCACCATCGGGACCGTCACCGGGACGGTGTCGACCGAGGCGAGGAATGCCGGAAGGTTATCGGTCGCTCCGGTCGGAGCCCTGAGCCGGATCGATCCTGGATCTTCGACCCGGGCCGTGCTGTCGCCAAAGACGGCGTTCACCGCCGCCGCCACTCTGGCGGCCAGGGGATAGTCCGGCGTCCGGAGCAGGAGGCGCGGCTCGGTGACCACCGCGACGGCCGGGAGGGCCACTTCGAGCAGGCCGCCATCGACAATCCGGCCACTCGATGCCCCGCGGTTGCCCCACCGCCCTCGGTCGTCGGCCTGGACCGGCATCGCGCCCTGCGCCGTGGCGACCGGGGCCTGATCGGGGTCCGATACCAGCGGGGTCATCCAGAGCACGCCGCCTCGCAACGAGGTAGCATCGCCGATCGAGGCGACCTGAACCTCGAAGCGACCACCCGGCCTGAGGAAGGGCGAGACCTCCGAGGTCACCAAGACCGCGGCGACGTTGCGGAGCCGCAACCGTTCAGGAGGGACTTCGATGTTGAAGCGGCGGAGCAGGTTCACCACCGAGCGGACCGTCTGCACCGAGCCGGCGATGGTCCCGAAGGAGCGATCGCCGCTGCCGTCGAGACCGACGACCAAGCCATAGCCCACGAGGCGCACGGGCACTTCGCCGGTCCGCGTGGTGAGATCGCCGACGCGCACCTGCGCCCCCAGCGCGAACGGGAGGAACACCAGCGCGGCCGCGAGGCGGAGGCTCACGGCCACAGCAACCCGAGAATCTTGCCGAAGATGCCGGTCTTCGGGTCGATGTTCTTTCCCTTGTAGCTGATCGAGGCGTCGGCGATGCGGGACGAGAGAATGGCATTCCCGGCCGTCACATCCTCCGGGCGCACCAACCCGCCGAGTCGCACTTCCTGCTTCCGGCCGTCGACGGTCACCAACTTCCCGCCTTCGACCCGCAGCACCCCGCTCGGCTCGATGCCGGTGACGCGGACCGTGAGCATCGCCGCGAGATCCCCCGTGCGGTCGCGTTGACCGGTCTGGTCTGATTGTGCCTTGTAGCCGAGGCCGACGGACTGGAGATCGACGGGCGCGGCGTTCGCATCGATGGTTCCCTGCTGACTGCGATCGGTCTTGGCCCGCGTGACGACCCGTTCGCTGGCCGAGGTCTGCTCGTCGACGATGACGGTCAACAGATCGCCGACGCGGAGCGGCCGTCGATCGGAGGTCCAGCCAAGACGACGGCCGCCAGGCGGTGGGGCCGAGGGCCGCGTGCTGTCGGCGTTGGTGGGCGTGACAGGGGCCTGCGCCGCGACGGCACTGGCCGACAGCAGCATCGCCGCCGCCAGCGCGCGATGGATGGTCATCGTTCTCCTCCCTCGATCCGGGCGATCCCGGGCGCGGTCATCCGCGCCATCACGCGTCCGGTGGTCGTACGGGCCTGCACCGACTCCCCAACGCGTGCCGCGGTGAGCGCGACGGCGTCCATCTCGATCTCGACGCCATTCCGCGCCCAGACGATGCGGAGCGGTGCGCCACTGCTCACCCCAGCAGGTGCCGCAATGGCAACCCCGCGGAGTGGCTCACCGGCGCGCAGCGCGCGGCGCACCTCCCACCCAACGTCGACACGCGACATCGTGGCTTCCGGCGGCCCCCATCGGACCGGCGTCTCCCAGCGGATGTCGGCGGCCGTGAGCGTCGTCCCGATCGCGAGCGCCCGCGCCGCAACCGGCGCCGGCGCGGCGGCCCCCACGCGCACCCGCACGGCCCGCGGCGCGACCCCGGTGGGTTCCAACGTCACGACGAGCCAGCCATCCCGGCCAACAGGTCCGAGCCGCATGGGGGCCTCGAGATCGCGCGCGCGCCAGGCGGGTAGTGCGCCCCAGGCGAGCTGCACCGCCGACGGCGCCAGCTGCCACTGCTCCGCCACCGCGGCCTGGACGCGCGTGGCCAGCGCCGCGGGAACCGCGGGCGCCGGCGACACCGCCGCAAGCTGCGCGAGCAGGGCGAGGCTAGCGAATGAGGTCATCGATCGAGCGCATCATGTCTTCCGCAGCGCGAATCGCGCGGGCATTGATCTCGTACGCACGCTGAGCCGCGATCATGTCGGTCATCTCCTGCACCACTTCGACATTGCTCGACTCCAGCGAGCCCTGGAGGACCCGGCCGAAGCCGTTCTCGTCGGCCATGCCGGTCATCGGCGCGCCGGAGGCGGACGATTCGGTGTAGAGATTGCCGCCAGCGCTCAGCAGCCCGGTCGTGTTGGCAAAGCGGGCCAGCTCGATCCGCCCCAGCTCGACCGTCTGGGCATCCCGGCCGACCGAGACGGAGACCATGCCATTGGCGCTGATCGTCACGACGGTCGCGTCGGGCGGGATCACGATCCCCGGCACCAGCGCATAACCGCCCTGCGTGAGCAGCTGGCCGCTGTCGGAGAGCGTGAACGAGCCGTCGCGGGTGTAGGCGATGGTCCCATCGGTCGTCTCGACCTGGAAGAAGCCCTCGCCCTCGATGGTGAGATCGAGCGGACGCCCCGTGATCTGCGGACCGCCCTGACCATCGATGCGGGTGACCGCGGCCAGCCGCACGCCGTGGCCGATCTGCATGGCGCCAATGACCGATTCGCCATTCGGCGACCGCGGCCCCTGCACCGTTTCGTAGAGGACGTCCTCGAACGCCGCGCGACTGCGCTTGAAGCCGGTCGTATTGACGTTGGCCAGGTTGTTGGCGATCACGTCCACCATCTTCTGCTGGGCGATCATGCCGCTCGCCGAGGTGCGCATACCGGGATTCATGGGAGCTCTCCGTGTGCCGTGAGTCGCCGCATCAGACGCGGCCGATGTCGCCTGTGACCGTGCCGAGCACGCTATCCATCGTGCGAAGCGCTTCGGTGTTCGCTGCATACGCGCGCTGGATCATGATCAGGTCGACGGTGCCAAGGAGCGGCGAGACATTCGCCTCCTCGAGCGAGCGCTGCCGCAGTTGCAGGCTGGCGGCGCCGATGGTAGTCGCCGTGGTCCGGAAGCGCCCCTCGCCTTCCTTGAGGAGTGCCGAGGCATTGGCGACCGTCTCGAAGCGAAGGCGCCCGGCACGGGCACCGTCCACCAGCACCGTACCATCGGCTTCGAGCACCACCTCCTGACCGGCGACATGCAGCGGGCCGTCGACCCCGAGCAATCGATCGCCGTGCCGATCGACGAGGAAGCCGTCGCGGGCGACTTCCAGTGATCCGCCACGGGTGAGCCGCTCGCCCTGTGCCGTCTGCACGACGAGGAAACCATCACCTTCGAGCGCGACATCGAGGCCGCGACCGGTGTCCCGCAGGGTCCCCTGCCGCAGGTCGAGCGTGTGCATCGCCGTCGGGGACGACTCGCCAGCGAGCGACTGCGCGGTGATGCGATCGCCTTTGTAGGCGTCGCTCGCCACGTTGGCAAGATTGTTGGCCGTCACTTCCTGCAGCCGGGTGTAGTAGCCGAGGGTGCGCGCCGAGGTGACGATCGCCGGCAAAGTCATGGAGCCTCCAGAAGTGGCCCAGCCTGAAGGTGCAAGCGATGTGCCGTGCGGCGACGCTCCGTAACACGTTGTTGGACAACACGTTGCACATGCCTCCCCAGCCACCGCGGCGGGTGCGGCAGATCCGTCCGGCAAGTCGTGCCGATCCGGTGCCCCGTCACGGCGTAAATCCGTCGGCTGCCAACTGTTCGCGGAGCCGCTTCAACGCGGCGGTGCGCACCTGCGAGATCCGCGATTCGGTGACGTGCAGCACCTCGGCGATCTGTCGGAGGGTGAGCTCCTCGAAGTAGCAGAGCGCCAGCACGGTGCGTTGCTGCTCGGGGAGGCCTGCGATCGCCTCGCGAAGGACGCGCTTCGACTCCTCTTCCTCGAGCGGGGCGTCGGTCGCGGGGCCCTCCGAGTCGGGAATCATCTCGGCGAGGGTAACGTTGCCGCGCTCGCTGGAGGGCATCGGAGCATCGATGGGGATCATCGTCGTGGCCTCGCCATCGGCATGCCAGCGCCAGTAGGTCGGCACGTCGATCCCGAGGGCGGTGGCCACCTCGTCGGGGGTCGCGGGGCGGCCAAGCGTCCGCGCGATGCTGTCGGCGGCGGCGTGCAACTCGCGGACGCGCGTGCGCACGGAGCGCGGGCGCCAGTCCGCGGCGCGCAGTTCGTCAAGCACGGCACCACGAATGCGTGTGGTGGCATAGGTGCTGAAGGCCGCGCCCTTCGTGGCGTCGAAGCCCTCGAAGGCCTGCACCAGACCGAGCGTGCCCGCGCCGATGAGATCGTCATACGCCACCGCGTCGCCAACGCGTGCCGCAATCTGGCGCACCACGTGATGCACGAGCCCCAGGTGCTGCGACAAGAGCTGCGCGCGCGCCGCGGCATCGTGCTCCTCCCGCCAGCGCTGCCACAGGTACTCGCTCGGCGTGGTCACGTCGCTCAGGACGCCGGCATCGCCGCGCGGGACATCAACCGCTCCGCGAGGCCTGCAAAGGCACGTTGCGCCGCTGTCCCCTGGCTCGGCCGGAGGAGGCGCACCGGATCGGCGGCCAACGCACGCATCTCGCGATCTTCGGGAACGCCACCGAGATAGTCGATCGGACGACCGAGGAAGCGGGCTGCCGCGGCGCGCAGCTTGTCAAAGGCGAGTTCGCCCTCGTGCGGTTCGTGCAGCCGGTTCACCACGATGTCGACCGGCAACCGCGGCAACTGGCCGTGCACCACCTTGATCAGCGCGTACGCATCAGTGAGCGCCGTCGCCTCCGGCATCGTCATCACCACCAGCCGCGTCGCATGGAGGGCCACGCAGCGGAGCGCACTGTCGAGGCCGGCCGCCGCATCGACGATGACCGCGTCATAGTCGGCGTAGATGCCGCTGACACGGCGCTGGAGCCGAGCCCGATCGGTCGGGCCGAGGCGTTGGACAGCATCGGTGCCCGAGTCCGCCGGCATCAGGAAGAGGCGCTCCGCCACTGGCAGGACGATGTCGGAGGGCGCGAGCGATTCGTGCAGCAGCGCCTCGGGTGTCAGGGTCGGCCGGACGCCGAGCAGGACATGCAGATTCCCGAGATTCTGGTCACCATCGACGAGGAGCACCCGGTGCCCGGCCTCGGCGAGCGACGCAGCGAACGACACGGCCGCGATCGACTTGCCGACACCGCCCTTGCCGCTGCCGACGACGACTGCCGGCGTGTCACCGCCGCCTGCCGGCAGCGGAAAACGAATCGGATCCCGACGTGCCTCGCGGAGCGCGGCAGCCTGATCGTTCATGCGACCTCCCGCGTGCGCAGTTGGCGTTCGGCGTGCCGTGCCACGGCCGGCGCGAGCCAGGGCTCCGCCAGATGGAGATCGTTCGGCACTTCCTGCCCATCGGTGCACCAGCGGACCGGCCGACGATCGGCCACCGCGATATCGAAGACCCGTGAGTCGGTCGGGCACTCGTCGAGCTTGGTCGGCAGCAGGTGGGTGAGACCAAAGCTGGCGTACTGCGCGACGATGCGACGCACCAGTTGGGGCATCAAGCCGGCGGGGATCACCACGTGGACTTCGTCGGGAGCCAGATGGAGCAACCACCGTCGCAGCGTGGCCAGGTCCTCGCCCTGCTTGGGTGAGCGACCCGGCGTATCGATCAGGATCACCTCGCAATCGGCCAGGCGCGCCAT
>JBBQJU010000146.1:0-6692 GCA_038326215.1 Gemmatimonadales bacterium
ATCCGCCGGCGCCGGCGGACTCGCTCGTCGCCGGGACGATGTACAAGAATGTCCAGGTCCTCGGGCACCTGAGCAACGCCGAATTCGTTCGGACGATGGCCGCGATTACCGACTGGGTGGCTCCGAAGACCGGGCCGGACGCCGGGTGCGCCTACTGTCACGACGTGACGAACATGGCGTCCGAGGTGAAGTACCAGAAGGCCGTGTCGCGTCGGATGCTGCAGATGACGCAGAACATCAATGCCAACTGGACCGGCCACGTCGTCCAGACCGGCGTCACCTGCTACACCTGCCACCGTGGGGCGCCAGTTCCGACTGGCACCTGGTACTACACGGATGCCAATCAGGGGCTGCGCCACTACCTCGACCGCAACGACATCCGGGTGCAGACCCAGTCGGCGCTGCGGAGTGAAGTCGACAATCCGGCGAGCATCAAGCAGACGGAGTACACCTACGCGGTGATGCTCTCGATGAGCGGGTCGATGGGGGTCAATTGCACCTACTGCCACAACTCCCGGCAGTGGTCGTCGTGGGAGGAGAGCACGCCGAAGCGGCTCCTCGCCCTCCGCGGCATCCGGATGGTGCGCGACCTGAACCTCAACTACATGCTCTCGCTGCAGGATGTCTGGCCGGCGGACCGGCATCCCAAGGCCCACTTGGGAGACGACGGCAGCCTGCTCACGCCGCATGTCGCGCCCGCAATCTCCCGCGGTCCGATGGGTGATGGTGCGAAGTTGCAGTGCAGTACCTGCCATCAGGGCATCTACAAGCCGCTGTACGGCCAGCCAATGGCCGCGGGCTACCCGGCGCTCTACCCGGCGCCCAAGCCAGCCATGCCGGTGGCGGACACGGTGGCCGTGGTGGCCACGGTCACGCCGCCGACGCCGTAACGCACGTAGGCGCGACTGAGCATCGCACACGCGGCGTCGGGGTTCCCCCGGCGCCGCGTTGCGGTGTCCTCGACTGTCCATCGCCCGGCCGCAGGTTACTTTCTTGCGCGACCCCCTCCTCCCATCGTTGTCCTCGCCCCTGGAGTCCGTCGTGACCTGTCTCCGCTCCGTCCTGCCCCTCCTGGCCCTCGCAGCGGTTGCCTGTGCCGCGCAGGCACCTCCAGCGCCCTCCCCGCCCCCCACGGGCGCCCCAGACGCCAAGTTGGTGGCCCAGGCCCGCGGGATCCACGCGCGGGTACTCTCGATCGATACTCACGTCGACATCTCGCCGGCGCAATTCCGGGTCGGCATGCCAAATTACGGCACCGATCTCCCGGGTCGGCAGCAGGTCGACCTGGTCAAGATGGAGCAGGGTGGCCTCGGCGGGGCGTTCCTGATCGTCTATGTCGGCCAATCCACCGACCTCACACCAGCCAGCTTCGCCCGTGCCAATGCGCAGGCCCTGGAAAAGTTCGCCGCCGTCCACCGCCTGGTCGATTCGATTGCGCCGACGCGGGCCGCGTTGGCCCTGACCGCGGCCGACGCGCGCCGGATCCACCGAGAGGGAAAGCGGGTGATTTTCATCGGGATCGAGAACGGCTTCTCGATCGGCACCGACATCACCAACGTCGCCAAGTTCCACGCCCTCGGCGGCCGGTACATGTCGCTGGCGCACAACGGCCACTCACAACTCTCGGATTCCAACACCGGCGAGCGGGACGGCGTCTGGCTCCACCACGGCCTGTCGCCTCTGGGGCGCGAGGTGATTGTCGAGATGAACCGGGTCGGGATGATGATCGACATCTCGCACCCGTCGAAGGAGTCGATGATGCAGACGCTGGCGATCACCAAGGCGCCGATCATCGCATCGCACTCGGGGGTCCGCGCCATCTGCAACCACAGCCGCAACCTCGACGACGAACAGTTGCGCGCCCTCGCCAAGAACCGCGGCGTGGCACAACTCGTCGCGTTCAACGGCTATGTGAAGTGCAATGCCGATGCTGCCGCCCGTGACGCGGCGCGGCGCGATGCCATCGCCGATCTCCGGACGCAGTTCGGCATCACCGCAACACAGCAGGCGCAGGTGACCACCCAGGTCGAAGCGCTGCCCAACGAGGCGCGCAATCGCTACCTCGCGGCGCAGGAGGACATTACCAATCGCCGCTATCCAGCCGATGCCGCGGCCAATGTCGCCGACTTCGTTGACCACATCGACTATGCCGTCAAGCTGATCGGGATCGACCATGTCGGCATCTCCTCCGACTTCGACGGTGGTGGCGGTGTCGATGGCTGGCGCAACGCGAGGGAGACCTTCAACGTCACACTCGAGCTGGTGAAGCGCGGATACTCCGAGGCGCAGATCGCGAAGATGTGGGGCGGCAATCTGCTGCGGGTGATGGCGGAGGTGGAGCAGGTGGCGGCGAAGATGCAGAAGTAGTCGCAGGTCGTCGGTCTTCCCGAACGTCGCGAGGGATCTGCGTGCGAGTTGACACGCAGATCCCTCGTTGCACTCGGGAGGACGACGTCCAGCCCTACGACCTACAACCTCCGACTCACGATCAATCCCTAGAGCTTCAGATCAAACGTCCCATTCGTCACCGCGCGCGTCCCGCTCGCCGAGCTGCCCGGCGAGGGGGCCCCGCTGAAGCTGAAGGTGCCGGCCACGCGGCTCGCGGTGAGCGCCGTGACGACAATCGTGCCAGACCCGCCGACCAACGATGACGTCCAGGTCGGTGTGCCGGTGATGATCTGTACCAGTTGCGCAATGCCGGAGTTGCCCGGGCCGACGGCGTAGGTGCCCGGCGCGGAGACGCCCGGGACCGTCAGCGCGACCTGGTAGGTGCCATTGGTACCGCTGATCGACAGGATATTCCCCGACACTTGCCCCTGCACCGCGAGTGTCGCGCTCCAGGCGGTGCCGGCGACGGTGGCCGACATGGTGCTCTGGTCGCCGGAGTTGGTACCGGAGTCGCCCCCGCAGGCAGCGAGGAGCAGGGTGGCGGCAAGCGTCAGGGCTGCAGGGCGAGTGCATGTCATAGGCGGAAACTCCGAATGGAATAGGGGAGGGTCGCACGGCTGGAAGTATGGCTGCCGGCGTATTGTGGGCCGACCCGTCGCCCGTGTCAATGCCAGGAGTGGTGTCCGGTCCGCGGCCTCCCCACGCCGTTGGCTCAGTCTCCGGGGAGCATCCACCACAACGCCGGGCGACCCAGGTTGCAGTGGACCGCGCGGCCGAGCAGGCTCCACGTTACCACTCCAGCTGGCAGCGCGAGTCGTGCGACGCGCCAGAGTCCTGCTCCGCTGTCGTGCGCGTCCTGCGCGACGAGGGCGGTCAGCCGGGTGCTCCGAGCCGGGACCGGATGGAAGACCAGCTCAATCCACGCGCCGCGATCGGGCTCGTCATCTTGCCAGCGATCGAGCGCGGTGATCGCATCGGCCAGCGGAGCGTGGCCGACTTCGCGCGCCGCCTCCCGGTCGATGGCCAGCACGGCCCGGCGCGACGGCGTCGGCAGGATGAGGAGGCCCGCGAATCCCCACAGCGTCATCCCCAGCGAAAAGGCGACGAGTCCCGCAGCGGATGTCGGCGGGCCGAGGACGAGCGCCGTCCCCAGCGCTCCGAGCGTGACCCAGGCGACGGCGGCCAACACCCCGCGCCGACGCGGTGCGCCGTCGGCGACTCGTCGTCGCGCGAGGAGGGCGGCGACGGTTGCCTCGGGAAGGGTGCGCCACCATGCTGGGAGCAGGAGTCGCGAGCGCCAGAGGCCACCATAGCCGCCCACGAAGGCTTCGTCCTTTGGGTCCACAACAACGGTCGCCTCATCCGGTCTGTGGGCGTCCAGGTGCCAGGCCAGGCCGCTGGTGGGGCCAGCACGCATCGGGGCACCCAGGCGTGTGAGGGTATCGAGGCGCGCCAGCACGACGATCGCGCCCAGGGCGGTTGCCGCGCTGGTCCCCAGGACACCGAACGCCCGGGAGGCCAGCACGAGCACCACCCCGCTGAGGCTCAGCACCAGCAGTTGGACGCCGATGCCCCGGATCCACCCAGCGAACCAGTGGGTGAGCGCCGGGCGATGGCGGACGGCGACCAGGCCACCGAGGAGGTCGAATGGGAGGAGCACGACGGTCCAGAGGGCTGGTGCCAGGAGGGCAGCCCACACCGATTCGGCGACGGGCGCCGTGGTGTCGGTAGGCAGGAGCCGGGCAGGAAGCTCGAGTAGCAGACTTCCGGTGGCGGCCAGGACTGTGGTCCCGACCGCGGAGATCCCCAGCAGCAACCGCAGGCGAGCGAGTGTCATGCTGCCGAATACGCATCACGGCCAAGAAGGGTCCGGACGCGAGGCACCCCCGACGGCCTCACGGCGATCGGGGGTGCCCAGGACCTGCCTACGCGGCGGTGGCCGTCAGTAGGCAGGCTCGAGCCGCGGATTCGCCGGCACCGCATTCGGCTTCACCGGCATGGCGTAGAGGCGAAGGAAGGCGAGACCGGTCGAGGCCTTGAGGCGCACCCGGGTGAGCGCCGCGCCGATGCCGGTGACACCGGCCAACTCGGCGAGCTGTAGCGTATTGGTGAGCATGAGGTCGAGATTCGGCCGGAATGCCGCGTGATGGATGTCGATCACGAGCGGAAACACCTGCTTCGAGATGGCCGACGTCTTCTCGAACACCGACATGTCATAGATGTCCGGATCCATCCCCATCGCCTCGAAGAACTTCGGGCGCATGTGGTCGCGCACCCACATGGTGGCATAGACCGCGAGGAGGAAGAAGCGGATCCAGTACTTGTTGACGCCGGTAATCGCCCCCGGCACCACGCGCATCAGGATGGCAAACGCCTCGCCGTGGCGGAATTCGTCGTTGCACCAGTTCTCGAACCACTTGAAGATCGGGTGGAAGCGAAGTTCCGGGTGCTGCTCGAAGTGCCGAAAGATCGTGATGTAGCGGGCGTAGCCGATCTTCTCGCTGAGGTAGGTGGCGTAGTAGATGTACTTCGGCTTGAAGAAGGTGTACTTCTTGGCCTTGGTCAGGAAGGAGAGGTCCACCCGCACGTCGAGGTCGGCCAGGGTGTGATTGATGAACCCGGCATGGCGACCCTCATCGCGGCTCATCAGCCCGAAGAGTTCGCGGATGTCCGGGTTCTTCACCCGCTTCTTGATCTCGGCGTAGAGGATGCACCCGGAGAACTCCGCGGTCACCGAGGAGACGAGAAAATCCTTGAACTCCTCCAGCATCGGCAGACCCCGGAAGTCCTCGTCGAAGTCGGCGTTCCGCTTGAAGTGGTCCTTGTTCGGATCGCGCCGGAACTCGGCGATCAGTTCGTCCCACTCGGCACGCCACGGGGTGACGTCAATCTTGTCGAGTTCGGCGAAATCCGTGGTATAGAAGCGCGGGTTCAGCATCGCGTCGGCCTGCGCGCGCTTCGTCGAGTCATTCACCGCTGAATCATCAAGCGGAATACTGGTGGCATTCGGGTACATCAGACGTCCTTCGTGGGCGAGGGGAATTACTCGAAGCCGACTTCGTAGAGTTCCGTGATGTCGAGGCGACTCCGGAGGCGGGTCCAGGTCCGTCGGGGCCACGAGGCCTGGGCGACCTGGGCCTGCGCACGGAAGCGGCGGACTTCACCAAACGGAATCGAGGAAGGGG
Organism: Gemmatimonadales bacterium; assembly: GCA_038326215.1. Classification (GTDB taxonomy): domain Bacteria; phylum Gemmatimonadota; class Gemmatimonadetes; order Gemmatimonadales; family GWC2-71-9; genus Palsa-1233. The sequence goes on from JBBQJU010000146.1 coordinate 5,574, forward strand.
TGCCATGCACCAACACCTCGTCGCCGGGTTCAGGCTCGACGCCCTCCAGTACGACGTGGGCATGAAACTGGTCGTGCGTCGCCTCGAGGTCGACCTCGCAGGGGACCTCGAAGGTCCGGCGCGTCCGAAACCAGAGGACGCCGGCCAGGGCGATCACGCCGAGGGCGAGCCAGATCATTGCGGGGGCTCCGGGGGAGTCGGGGGAAGTAGCAGCGCACGGTACCCCTCGACGGAGGTCACACCGAACGCATTCACCTCCACAATCATCCCGGTCCGCCGATCTTGCAAGGTCATCCGCCCGCCGGGCCACTCGGTGAGCCGGTACGGTTCCTCCGGCGAGATCCCCTGGGTGGTGCGCAGCCGAGCAAGGCCGCGGAGGGACCCGCGCACAAAGCCCCCTTCGGTCGGCCCGAAATGCTTGACCTCTCGCCCCGTCTCGGCGTCGACCACATCCATCTCGGCGCTGGCATTGCGCGGATCGGCCTTGAAGATCAGGTCGCGCACCGCAACCGCCTGGGTGACGGGCTCCAAACGTGGTCCGCCGCGATCCGCGTGGGTCACCTTCGCGAAGACGGCGAGGCCGATCACCGAGAGGATCAGCAGCCCCGCACCGACAATGGCGCCAGTCGGGACGCGAATCTCCTCGATTTCTGCCAACTCGCTCACGACTCCTCCAGCACCTTGGGCGTACGCATCGCCCGTTCATGCGGTATCGGCGCCTGGGTGGCCATCGGCGTCGCCGCTTCCTGGAGCAACGAGGCCACGTGCGCCGCCTCGGGAATGCAGCGCAGGGACGGCTCGGGGCTATTCAGGTGCCATGGCTTGGCGTGCGGCCAGAGGTGGAAATAGGGCGGCGAATCACCCGGTGGCACGGCCAGCACAATGTCGCCCGTGCCGTCAGCGTGGCCACGCCAATCCGCCCGATGAATCTGACGGAAGGGGATGTTCACCACCGATTGCACGACCATGCCGATCCGCATCACGACGCGGCGATCCGTGATGGCGTAGATCGTGGTCCGAGCGCTCCAGACGCCGAGGAGCCACGAGGCGCCCACCGCGAAGAGCCCGAGCAACAGCAACCAGGCCGCCGCACCCGCCACTTCCTGCACGGGCCGGCCA
>JBBQJU010000147.1:0-6585 GCA_038326215.1 Gemmatimonadales bacterium
CCGGGACCGACCTTGATGGCGTCGAGGTGGCGGAGGAAACACCAGTCGGAGCAGGTTGGCGAACCATACGAGGCCGACGCCGGCCGGGCCCGCTGTGCGGCCGCGAGCAACGCCGATCCGGCGGGCGTCTCGCACGGCACCAACCGCGTCGAGGTCACCACCACCTCGCAGTCGAGCTGTTCCCGGAGCAGCACGGCGAGTTCGTCGTGGGTCCAGTCCGGCGTCGAGCGGATGTCCAGCACGGCACGCGCCGTCGGTGGCGTCACATTACGCGAGACACCCGCCTCGAGCATCGTCGGTGTGACCGTGGTGACCCCGAGGACTGGATGGACGCGGGCGCTGGCAATGCCATCGAGGCGCGCCAGATTGCGCGCCAGCACGGTGATCGCGTTGGTGAAGCCCTCCGTAGCGGCATAGCCGGCGTGCCGCTGGTCGCCGTGGGCGACCAGATCGACCATCATCAATCCCCGCTGCGCCACCGAGAATTCAAGATTGGTAGGCTCGCCCACCAACGCCGCATCGAGCCGCCCGGCGCGCTCGACCGCCATCGGCATGGTCGCGTTCCGGGTCTCCTCGCCGTAGGCGAAAATCCCCAGCGCACGACCGCGCAACGGCCGGCCGGACGCAGCCACATCCCCGAGGGCGTGCAGCATCGACACGACCGAGGCCTTGGCATCGCCTGACCCGCGGCCGAAGAGGAGGTCCCCCTCGATCACCGGCGTGAACGGATCGCGGCTCCACCCCTCGCCGGGCGGCACAACGTCGAGGTGCGAGGCGAGCGCAATCGTCGGCCCCGCGGCCTCGTCGCCGACGCTGACGCGGACGGAGGTCTCGTCCCGCACCACGTCGAGGCCGAGTCCCCGGGCCACGCGTTCCACGTACTCCGCGGCTGGCAGCTCATTCCCGCTGATCGAGGGAATGGCCACCAGCTCAGCGAGCGTGGTGACTTCAGTCGGCCAGATCGACGCCAAGATAGGTCGCCTTCTCCTTTCGTCCCACGATCATGGTGCCGCAGCCCGAGCCGGTGAATGCCTCGAGCAGGAGGGCATCCGGCGCCCGACCATCAATGATGTGCGTCCGCTCGACGCCACCCGTCGCGGCGCGAATGCACGCCTCGACCTTCGGCCGCATGCCGCCGGCCAGTGCACCGCTCGCCATCAACTCGGCAAGGTCATCCGGATCGGCGAAGGTGACCAGCGTTGACGGATCGTTCCGGTCGCGCAGCACGCCAGGCGCACCGGTCATGAAGATCAGCTTCTGCGCCTTCAGGGCGATCGCCAGCGACTCCGCCACCGTATCGGCATTGACGTTGTAGACGTTGCCCTCGGCGTCGCCGGCCAGCGACGACACCACCGGGACGAAGCGGGCATTCATCAACGTCTCGAGCACCCGGGGATCGACCTTGTCGATGTCGCCGACATGGCCGTAGTCGACGGTGCGTTCCACGCCCGCGTCGTCCACCACGCGGAGCGGCAGGCGACGGTGCGCCGTGATCAGGTCGGCATCGACGCCGGAGAGGCCGGTGGCCTGCACGCCATGTCGCCGCAGGGCGGCCACCAGATCGGTGTTGAGCAACCCGCGATAGACCATCTTGGTCACCTCGAGGGCCGCATCGTCGGTGACCCGACGACCCGCCACCATCTCCGGTTCCTGGCCGAGACGGCGCGCCAGCGCGCTCGCCTGCGTGCCGCCGCCGTGCACGACGACCAGGCGAATCGACAGTGACGACAGGAGCGCCAGCTGGCTCGCCACCGTGTCGAGGTTGTGCTTGTCCGAGAGGACATCACCGCCGAGTTTCACGACGAAGACGTGGTCACGGTAGGCGCGCACGTAGCGCAGGGCGCCCTTGAGGCCGACGATGCCCTGCGACGGATCGATGGTCATGCGAGCGAACTCCTTACGAATGGTCAGTCGTCAGCATCGATGATCGATCATCGATCATCGGGTCGTACCCATCACTTCCAGCAATAACGCCCGCTGCGCGTGCAGCCGGTTCTCCGCCTGATCAATCACCGCGCTATTCGGCCCGTCGAGCACCTCGCCGTCCATCTCGACGTTGCGGCGCACCGGCAGGCAGTGCATCGCCATGCCCTTCCCGGACGCCGTGGTGCGCATCCGTGCCTGGGTGAGTCGCCAGTCGCGCTTCCCTTCGCGCCCTGCACGCTCGGCCTCCGGCTGCCCGAAGTGGGCCAGGGAGCCCCACGACTTCGGGTAGACGACGTGCGCGCCCTCGATCGATCCGTCGAGCTCGTCGGTGATCTGCAAGGAGCCACCCCGACGCCCGGCGAGCGTCTCGATCGCGACGTAATCGTCGGGGTCGAGGTCGTACCCGGCGGGCCGGACGATGGTGACCTCCATCCCGAGGTGCGCCGCGGCGATCGCCGCGCTCGCGGGGACCGCCGTCGGCAACGCCTTCGGATGCCAGGCCCACATCAGCACGAAGCGCTTCCCCACCGTCTCCCCGAGATGCTCGCGCATCGTCATGGCATCGGCGAGGCCCTGACAGGGGTGACGCCGCGCCGACTCGAGATTGATCACCGGTTTCTCCGCGAAGCGGGCGAAGTTGCGGATCGTCGGATCGAGGCGCTCGGTGGCCCAGTCGTTCCCCTTCGGGAAGGAGCGCACGGCGAGTGCGTCAGCATAGCGCGACAGCACCCGGGCCGCCTCGATGATGTGCTCCACCGTCGTGCCATCCATCACCACGTCGAGTTCGGTCTCCAGCGCCCAGCTTCCTTTCCCCGGCTCCAGGGCGAGGGCGTGGCCGCCGTGCAGGAACATCGCCGTCTCCATCGAGGAGCGCGTCCGGAGCGACGGATCCATGAAGACCATCGCCAGCACCTTGCGGGTCAGGCCGTCGGTGATCTCACCGCGCTTGCAGCGGCCGGCGAGCACGAGCAGCGCGTCGATCGCCTCCGGCTCCCACTCCTCCATCGCGAGGAAGTCGCGACCGCTCACGCCAGCACCTCGCGCAGCCCGGCGAGGAGCAGGGCCGCTTCGTCACTGCTGAACGAAAGCGGCGGCAGGAGCCGCAACGTCTTCGGGTCCGTCGACGTGCCGGTGAGGATGCGGCGGCTCCAGAGCGCCTGTTGCACGCCGGCGGCCGGAATGTCCAATTCCAGCCCGAGGAGGAAGCCGCGCCCATGCACCCTCAGGACCTGCGGCAGCGTCTCGGCGACACTCCGGATCTGCGCGCTCACCCGCCGTACGTTCTCGAGCAGTCCCTCGCGCTCGATCACCGCGATGTTCGCGAGCGCGGCCGCGCACGGCACCGGGCCGCCGCCGAAGGTCGAGCCGAGGTCGCCGATGGCGATGTCATCCACCAGCGACGGATGCGCCACCACCGCGCCGATTGGCAGGCCGGCGGCAAGTCCCTTCGCCATCGACAGCGCATCCGGCATCACCCCGAAGCTCTCGGCGGCCGTGAAGGTGCCCAGACGTCCCGTGCCGCACTGCACCTCGTCGAAGAGCAGCTTGGCGCCGAACTGGTCGCAGAGCGCGCGCGCCCCTTCGAGAAATTCAACCGTCGCCGTCCGCGCGCCGCTGAAGCCCTGCACCGGCTCGAGCAGCACGGCGGCCACCGTCTCGTCCATCGCCGCGGTGAGCGCGGCCAGGTCGTTGAACGGCACCTTCCGCGACAACGGCACGCCCGCGCGACGTGCGCCGGCTTCATAGCGCGCGCCATCGGTACAGGCGAGCGTTGCCGCCGTTCGACCGTGCCATCCCCCGAGCATGGTGACGACGTTCGTCCGTCCGGTCTTGCGACGCGCCATGCCGAGGAGATTCTCGTTGGCCTCCGCACCGGAATTGCAGAAAAAGACCTTGCCCAGGCCACCAGGCGCGAGGCGCGCGAGGGTCTCGGCGAGATGCTCGCGTCCGGCATGCGGCACGGCCGTCGAGTAGAAGATCAGCCGTGAGGCCTGATTGGCGATCGCCGCCACGACATCGGGATGCGAGTGACCACAGGTGGCCACCGCGTGACCGCCATACGCATCGAGCCACTCGTGTCCCTGGTCGTCGACCAGCCACGAGCCGTGGCCGGAGACGGCGCGCAACGGAAAGGTGGCGTACACCGGCAGCAGGGCCGGTCCATCCTCGCGATTCAGCATGGAAAGGGTCCCGGGGCCAGCAGGCCGGCCCGTTCATCAAGCCCGAGGGCAAGGTTCATCGCCTGGATCGCCTGGCCACCGGCGCCCTTGATCAGATTGTCGATCGCGCACATCACCTGCACCTCGCGACCGTCCGGAGACATCGCCGCGTGCAGGAGTGCCAGATTGGTCCCGACCGCATGCGTCAGCTCGGGCGGCGTGTCACCGACGCGCACAAACGGCCGCCCGGCGTACCGTGCGCGGACGTGCGTCGTGATGTCCGTCGGAGCCACGCCGGGCGCCGTGTGTGCGGCCGCAGCATGCTGCGCCCCGACACTGGCAACAAGCGTCGCATAGATCCCCCGCACGAATGGCCCCGAATGCGGGATGAGGCGCGCGTGGGCCGCGGCATCGCCCCGCCAGCCGCGCCACTGCTCGAGGATCTCTCCCTCGTGCCGATGTGACATCGCCCCATAGGCAAACATGTTGTGCGCCCGCGTCGGATGGTGCGCCGTCGCCTTGAGCGACTGCCCGCCCCCACTCGACCCCGTCACGGCGAAGATCACCGGCGGCTCCGCCAGCGGCAGGTCGGCGATAGCGTAGAGGGCGAGCTGCGCCGCGGTCGCAAAACAGCCCGGCGCGGCGATGGCCCGTGCGCCCCGCAGTTCGGTGCCCAGCACGTCGGCAAGTCCGTAGCGGAAGTGGTGCACCAGTGCCGGTGCTGCGTGCGCCCCGTAGTGCCGCGCGTGCAGTGCGCCGTCCTGGATCCGGAAGTCCGCGGCGAGGTCCACAATGAGCCCCGGCCCGGCGTCAATGATCTCACCCATGAACTTGGTCGAGTCACCATGCTCCAGCGCCAGGAACACCACGTCCTTGCCACGCGACACTTCCCCCGGTGCATGCCCCGCGAAGCGCGCGTCGGTCAGCAGCGCCAGCGCCGGATGCAGGTCGGCGATCGGCTTGCCGGCCTGCGAGCGCGACGTCGCCACGACCTCGGTCACGTCGGGGTGCTGCAGCACGAGCCGCAGCAGTTCCCCACCGACGTAGCCGGCTGCGCCAAGGACCGCCACCTTCACGTGCGCGCTCCGTGCGTGGCGTGCCACTGCTCGAGGGCGACACGCACCGCCGCCACCAGCCCCTCGGGATCGCGGCGCGAGTTGTACGCCGGCAGGCCGAGCGATGCCGTGATGTAGTCACGGCCGACGGCATTGTCGGTCGCGGGCCCGGTGATCGCCGTGATCGGCAGGTTGAACTCATCGCGCATGATTTCGCGCGCACCCCAGCAGCCGACCGGATCGGGGGCGGCCATCACGTAGGCCGCACCGAGCTCCATCAGGTCCTTCGCCCGGAGAATGTCCTGCACGCCATACTCGCCAAGGATGCCATCGCCGAGCTCGGCGACGATCACATCGGGCCGCGGACCACGCGGATCGGCGAGACGATTGAACAAGCCGCGCGCGATGGGCACCGTCATCCCGGCGTGCGTACTCGCCGCGCCGGCATCATTGAACGTCAACGCCGCCACGGCGCCGGCATCTTGCATCGAAAGCGCATCGCGCATCAACGAGACGCCGGTGAGCTTGGTAGCGGCCACCCGCAGCCCACCACGCGCCAGGCCGCGCACCAGCTCGGTCGCGGCGACGGTCTTGCCGGCGTTCATGCAGGTGCCGGCGATGAACACCACCGGGATGTCGCAGGAGAGCGTCTCCGCCGGTGGCACGGCACGGTCGCGGATATGCGCTGGCCGACCGATCCGGTCGCCCAGTTCGGGGAACGCCAGCACCGCGCCGAGCACTTCGGCCTGGAACGGCGGGCCGATGTCGGGGTTCGCCGAGGTGCAGCGCCCGAGGATGCCACCAAGGTTCAGCACATCGATCGTGTCGCCGACCGCGATGGTCTTCGGTACTTCACCGGCGTAGCCCCGCAGCGCGCGTCGCACGCCGAGGGTCCCGGCGAGGATGTCGCCCGAGCGGAGCGAAACCATCCGACCGCCGAGATCCTCGACCACGTTGTAGCTGCTCTTGTCGGTGAGGATGCGCACCGCGAGGATGTAGCCCTCGGCCGCGACGATCTCGTCACCCAGGATCACTTCGGTCGTCAGCGCCGCATTGCGCGTCGACGAGGCGATCCGGTCGAGCCGGACGCGCGTGGTCACCACCATGTTACTCCTCTCCGTTGGCGCGGGCATTCGCCCGCATCGCCAGCAACTCGGGAATTGCGCCGACGCGGGCAAAAGACTTCGCCTCGTCGCCGGTCCACAGCACATTCTCCTCGCCGTACGTCGCCACGGCGCGATCCATCATCGACCAGGGCGAGCGTGCGCCGGTCACGAGGAAGCGACCCGGGGAGAGCCGCACCCGCGTCTCGCCCATCACCTTCGACTGCGACGACTCGACCATCGCCTCGATATCGCGTAGCGTCGGGTCGAAGTAGTGCCCCTCGTGCAGCCGGTCGCCGTAGAACTTGCCGAGCTGGTCCTTCCAGAACGACTGCCACTTGG
>JBBQJU010000148.1:0-6518 GCA_038326215.1 Gemmatimonadales bacterium
TGCTCGCCTCGTGGCAATGGCGATGGGCGGTCGCCCTCGGCCTCGCGATGGGCCTCTCACTCGCTGCCAAGCACTCGGCGCTCCCGGGCGTCGCCGGGATCGGTGGCTTCTGCTGCCTCGCGGCCGTCTGGCAGTGGCACCGCCAGCGTCGCTACCTGAACACGCTGCTTGGTCAGGGCGGGATGCTCGTTGCCGTCGCCCTGCTGGCGATCGCAACGCTGTGGGGCTTCTACGGCTTCCACTTCCACGCTGGACCGAATGGCACCGATGCCTTCAATCGGACGATGAACGCCAAGCTCGGCGACCTGCACGTGGTCGGTTGGCGCAATCTCCTGCTGGCGCTCGACCGGTGGCACCTGTTGCCCCGCTCCTACCTCTGGGGCCTCGCTGACACGGTGCGTGCCGGCGTCGAAGGGCGCGGCGCCAACGAGCATCTGCTCTGGGGCACCCAGGTGAGCGGGGCGCCACCATGGTACACCTGGCCGAGCTTCATCGTCGCCAAGGTGCCGCTGGCACTGCTCGCCCTCGCGCTCGTGGGGTGCGGCACGCTCATCAAGGCACTGAAGACCCCGCTCCAACGCTGGAGTGCCGCGGCGGTGATCGTGATGGCGTTGGCGCATATGCTGGCACTGAGCGGATCGCTCGGGACGTATGCTGGCGTCCGTCATGCGCTACCGGTCATTGTCGTGCTGGGGGTCATCAGCGGGGCGGGAGTCGAGCTGGCGTGGCAGGGTCGGCACCGCGCGCTTGGCCTCGTGCTCACGGGACTCTTCGTCGCGGCGGTCGTGATGACCGCCCGTATTCCGCGCTTGTGGGAATATCACAACGAACTGGTGGGCGGCACCGACAACGCGTGGAGGTTCTTCGGCAACGAAGGACTCGATCTCGGCCAGCGCGCCTACGAGATCAAGCACTTTTCCGACTCGGCGATCGTCCCGACCGGGCTGCCCACCTATTCGTCTTATTGGTTCGGCGAGGAGCAGGCGAAGGCGCTGAAGCTCACCGCCACCCGGAAGGTGACCTCGCTGGCCGATACCAATCGCGCCGGGATCTATACCGGATTCTTCATCTACAGCGCGTCAGATCAGCGGCCCGATTCAACATTCGAGTGGGACCCGAAGGTGGTCTTCGCTGGGCTCACCATGGTCAAGCGGCTGGGGTATGTGGAGATCTGGCAGGGAACCCAGACGCTGCCGAGGACCCGAGCGAGTTCGCTCTTCAGCAACATCCTCGAATACGTCTACGACAAGGGCGGCAGTGACTGGCAGCTGGTCGCGACGAAATGCCTCGAAGTGCTCGCCGTGATGCCGTTCCAGATCAACGCCGCCATCGAACTCGGCAACGCCTATCTGCACCTTGGGGATCGGGCCGCGGCGATCGCCGCCTACCAACGGCCCTTCGCCTTCGAGAAGCGGGGGATGTTGTCGTCGTTGGTGAAGCAGGAACTTGAAGGGCGGATCGCGCGATTGCAATCTGGCGAAACGATGACCGCGATCCTGCCGATTCGCTCGCCACAACTCGAATAGCCGCGCGTCTAGCCAACGTTCCAGTCGCCGAGGGAAACGTCACCCGATTCAGCAAGGGTGGGATCGATCAGTGCGCCGGTCAATTCGTCGTGACAGCCCGGACAGATCCCGTGGCTGATGGTCGGTACCTCGACGCCCTCGAACAAGCCCAACGCCTCGACCGCCTGCTCCGCGCGGACCCAGCGATTACCAGGGAGCAGCACGTCCTGGCACCAACCGCACATGAGCAACTGCCCGCCACGGGCGACCTTGTGCTCGACATCGAGCAACGGCACCGGCGGTCGAGGCGCTTCCGCCACCGGGACAACGGAGAAGCGCACACAGCCACTGCCAACCGGGGCAATCTCCATCGCGAGGAGGCGGCGCATCGTCGGACCGTCGCACCGGAAGCGGAAGCGCATTGCCGCGCCGTCGTTGCGCACGTGACGCAGAATGGTGCGATAGAGCTGCCGGGTGGTCAGATCGCCGACGTAATCCCACAACGAGCGCCCGAGGACCCTGGCGGGCACCAAGTCAGTGCCCTCGTTGGCCTCGGCGAATTCGGACCAATGCCCTCCGACCTCCATGAGATTGTCGGCCCCATCGATCTGGTAGAGGATCGCGGGGTCGGCCGTGGACGCTGTCGTCTCGCTGTTCGCCTGCACTGGTCGGCTCCGTCGGTCGCGTGGTGAGTGGAGTATCGCTGGAGCGGAATCGGAACGCCACAGGCCGCTAACGGGCGACGTGCAATTCGCCGCTTTCGCGGCCCCGGTCGGCACGGTCTGACAGCGCCCCTCGTTGTCCTTACCTTTCAGCCATGATCCTCGTCCTCGACAACTACGACTCCTTCACCTGGAACTTGGTCCAATACCTGGGCGAGCTCGGCGCCGAACCGTCGGTCGTCCGGAATGACCAGGTCACGGTGGACGGGGCGATCGCCCTCAAGCCGGCAGCCATTTTGGTCTCCCCGGGGCCCTGCACCCCCGCGGAGGCCGGAATCTCGGTGCCGCTGGTGCGCGCCGCTGCAGCGGCGGGAATCCCGCTGCTCGGGGTGTGCCTTGGCCACCAGTCGATCGGGGAGGCCTTTGGCGGGCGCGTGGTCCGGGCCGACCGCCTGATGCACGGCAAGACGAGTGAAATTGCCCACGACGGCACCCGGCTCTTTCAGGATGTGGCCGCACCGATGTCGGTCATGCGCTATCACTCGCTCGTCATCGACCCGCCCACGGTGCCCGCCGACCTCGAAGTGACCGCCTGGACCACCGATCGGCCGGCCGGCAGCGAGATCATGGCGGTGCAGCACCGGAGCGCCCCGGTCTGGGGTGTGCAGTTCCACCCGGAGTCGGTGGCGACGCCGGACGGGAAGCGGTTGCTGGTCAACTTCCTCCGCCTCGCGGGGCTTGACAGCTAATCGTTTGTTGATCAAGCAGTTACCCACATTGCCACAGTTCCGGCACGCATTTTGACACCGGGGCCGCTCCCGCATAGTTTAGAGCGTGCCTGTCCTGCTTGTCGTGCCCGCTCGCGTCGGCTCGTCGGGTCTCCCGTGTAAACCGCTTCAGCTCCTTGGTGGGGCCCCACTTGTGGCCCGCGTCATCGAGCGCGCTCGCACCGTCCGTGGTGTGGACCGTCTGGTGCTCGCCACCGACTCCGAGGAGATCGCCGAAGCGGTCGATCCATGGGGGGTCGAAGTGGTGATGACCTCGCCCGATCACGAGAGCGGTACCGACCGTGTTGCCGAGGTGGCCCGGCACGCGGTTTACTCGGCCTACGACATTGTGGTGATCCTGCAGGGCGTCGATCCGTTCATGCCGGCCGTAGCAGTCGCCGGCTCCATTCGTCGTGCTCAGGAAGGCGATGATATCGGGACCGCCGCCGCGCCCCTCGATCCGGCGCTCCGCCATGAGGCGGCACTGGTGAAGGTGGTCTGTGATGCCAACGGCCGCGGGCTCTACTTCTCGCGTGCTGCGATTCCGCATGTCCGGGACGCCGCCGACCTCGCGGGAACCCGGTGGTGGCAGCACCTCGGCGTCTACGCCTACCGTCGAGAAGCGCTGCTCCGGGTGACCGCCCTCCCGACCTGTATGCTGGAACGTGCCGAGCGCTTGGAACAGCTCCGCGCATTGGATGCCGGTCTTACCATCGGCGTCGCCCTGCTCGACAACCCGGCGCCTGCCGGGATTGATACCCCAGACGACCTGGCTGCCGCCGAAGTGCGGTGGCGCGAACTGACCGAGGATTCCCGATGACCACACCCGTCCGCACCACCAAGTACATCTTCGTCACGGGTGGCGTGGTCTCGTCATTGGGGAAGGGCATTGCGGCCGCCTCCCTCGGGCGCCTGCTCGTCGAACGCGGCCTCTCGGTCACGATGATGAAGTTCGACCCGTACATCAATGTCGACCCGGGGACGATGTCGCCGTTCCAGCACGGCGAGGTGTACGTCACCGATGACGGCGCCGAGACCGACCTCGACCTCGGGCACTACGAGCGCTTCATCGACCGGTCGCTTTCGCAACAGAACAACATCACCACCGGCCGCATCTACCAGACGGTGATCGGCAAGGAACGCCGCGGCGAGTACAACGGCGGTACGGTCCAGGTCATCCCGCACATCACCGACGAGATCAAGGGCGCACTGCGCCGCACGGCCCCGGGCCACGACGTGGTGTTGATCGAAGTCGGTGGCACCGTGGGCGACATCGAGTCGTTGCCGTTCCTCGAGGCGATCCGCCAGTTCCGCCAGGACGTCGGCCGCGAGAACGCGCTGTTTGTGCACCTGACGCTGGTGCCGTGGATCGCCGCCGCTGGAGAGCTGAAGACCAAGCCGACGCAGCACTCGGTGCGCGATCTGATGCAGGTCGGCATCCAGCCCGACATGCTGATCTGCCGCAGCGAGCGACCGCTTGGCGCCGATATCAAGCGGAAGATCGCGCTCTTCTGCAACGTCGACTTCTCGGCCGTGATCGAGTCGCCCGACGTGAAGAGCATCTACGAGCTGCCGCTGCGCTTCTCGGAGCAGGGTTTCGATCGCGAGGTCTGTACCCGCCTTCGTCTCGAGACGCCGGAGCCCGATCTCTCGACCTGGGCCGCGATGGTTCATCGCATCCTCGAGCCGCAGCACCATGTCCGCATCGCCGTCGTCGGGAAATACACCGACCTCCATGACGCCTACAAGTCGGTCGGCGAGGCGCTGCTGCATGGCGGCATCCCCCACAACACCGGCGTCTCGATCGAGTGGCTCGGTAGTGACCGCTTTACCTCCCCCGAGGCGGCCGGCGAAATCCTCAAGGACTACGACGGCCTGCTGGTCCCGGGTGGCTTCGGTGAACGCGGCGTGGAAGGGATGATCGAGGCGATCAAGTGGGCCCGCACGCACGAGCTGCCGTTCTTCGGCATCTGCCTTGGCCTGCAGGTCGCGATCATCGAGTTTGCCAGGAACGTCTGCGGGATGACCGGCACGACGTCGACGGAATTCGCCCCGGACTGCCCCGATCCAGTCATCGCCCTGATGGCCTCGCAGCGCGACGTGAAGGACCTCGGCGGCACGATGCGCCTCGGAGCCTATGCCGCCCGCCTCCGGGCCGGCAGCCACGCCGCCGAGGCGTACGGGACGCTGGAGATCTCCGAGCGCCATCGGCATCGGTGGGAAGTGAACAACGCCTACCGTGACGTGCTGGCCGAGCACGGACTGCGCCTCTCGGGACAGTCGCCGGATGGCGGACTGGTCGAGATGATCGAGCTCCCGAATCATCCGTGGTTCGTCGGCTGCCAGTTCCATCCAGAGCTGAAGAGCCGGCCGACGCGGCCGCACCCGCTCTTCGCCGCGTTTGTCGGCGCGGCGCTCGCGAAGCACACGCGGAGCAACGGCTGATGCCTGTGTGGCAATTCGGGCCTGGCCCCTTTCTGATCGCGGGGCCGTGCGTCGTCGAGGACGATGACACGATGCTTCGTGTCGGGGAGACGCTGGCCCGGATGGGGGAGAAGCATGGGCTCCGCGTCTGCTTCAAGGCGTCGTTCGACAAGGCGAACCGCGCGCGCGGCGACTCGCCGCGCGGCCCAGGCGTCGAGGCCGGACTGCGTGCACTCGAGCGCGTTCGCACCGCGACCGGCCTCCCGCTGCTCACCGATATCCATGAAGCGCATCAGGCGGCCATCGCCGCATCCGTGGTCGATGCGCTCCAGATCCCCGCCTTCCTGGTGCGGCAGACCGATCTCCTCGTCGCGGCAGGCGCCACGCGCAAGCCGGTGAACATCAAGAAGGGACAGTGGATGCAGCCCGAAGCGATGGCCGGTGCCGTCGCCAAAGTAAAGAGCGCGGGCAGCAGCGACATCGCGGTGACCGAACGCGGCACCTTCTTCGGCTACGGCGATCTGGTGGTGGACCAGCGCTCCTTCGTCCGGATGCGCGAGGCGACCGGCGTCCCGACGATCTTCGACGGCACCCACTCGGTGCAGCAACCGGGGCAGGCCGCCGGTGGCGCGAGCGGTGGACTGCGGGAGTTCATTCCGGCCTTGCTGGGCGCGGCCGCCGCCGCGGGTGCCGACGGCTTCTTCCTCGAGACCCATCCCGAGCCGGCGCGCGCCCTCTCCGACGCCGCGACCCAGTGGCCGCTCGATCGGCTCGACGCGCTGCTCGGCCGCACCATGGCGATCTGGCACGCCGCCCGCGAGGCTGGCGATGTTTGACATGGGTCGCGCCCGCAAGATCAAGCTGCTCGGCTTCGACGTCGACGGCGTGCTCACCGACAACGCCGTCTTCATCGGCGAGGTCGGCGGGCAGCGGGTCGAGTTCAAGCGTTTCGACATCCAGGACGGGCTCTCCCATACGATCCTCAAGGGCAACGAGATCACCGTCGCCTGGATCAGTGGCCGTCAGTCGGCGGCGACCGCCATGCGCGCGGAAGAACTCGGTGTCCGCGAGGTACTGCAGGTGTCATCCACCGAGAAGGTCCCCGCGATTGAGGCTCTGCTCACGCGGCTGGGGATCGGCTGGGAGGAGATGGCCTTCGT
>JBBQJU010000149.1:0-6478 GCA_038326215.1 Gemmatimonadales bacterium
ACCCAACCGGCCGACGGCGATTACTCGATCGAGGCGTGCGCCGCCGACCTGGTGGCCGTGATCGGCGGGTTGGAGCTGGAGCGGGTGGTCCTGGTCGGGCACTCGTTCGGAGCAAGCGTAGTGATGGCAACGGCTGCCCAAATTCCGGAGCGGGTCGCCGGGATGCTGCTGCTCGACCCGGCCGGCGACTTCTCCCATGTGCCGCCGGAGGCGTTGGCCGGTTTTCTGGCTGGAATCGACCACGACGCACACTACACCGAGACGGTCGAGGGCGCGTTCGACGTGGCACTCGAGGGGGCGTCGGCCGACACGGAGCGCCGGGTGCGCGCCGCGATCTTGGCCGCGCCACGACCGATGATTAGAAAGATGTATCACTCACTACTACGCTATAAGCCGCTGGTGGCACTCGACGCGTATTCCGGACCACTACTACTAGTCACTGCACCAGCAAACGCTGCGTCATTCGCCCTCCACGAACTTCGGCCGAGTGCACCGCGGAAAGCGATCGCCTTGGTCTCGCACTGGATGATGTTGGACCATCCGAAGGCGGTGGCGCACCTGGTCGACGACTTCCTGCAAACCGTCTAAGATTGAAGTTGCACTGTGACACCACGTCGGACGTTTGTTCGTAAAGCGCGGCAACCCCCACCCCGGAGCACAGCGATGTCACCAGAACCAATAATCCTTTCGTTGATGGCGACGACGGTGGGGGCCTCCTTCATGTGGTACCGCGCGGTCGAGGCTCGGAAGCGGATCGAGGCTCGACTCTGGGGTCTGGCGGCGGGGCAGGGACTCCCGATTGCGGCGATGCTCGAGGGCGCGCCGACCGGGGCGATGCCACGGGTCAGCCGAGGCGAAGCCTCCCGCGTTGAACAGTTGGAGCATCAGGTCGATCAGATGGCGCAGCAGTTGGAGCGCATCAGCGAATCCCAAGACTTCATCTCGCGGGTGCTGACGGACCGGATCGAACAGTTGCCTGACCCCCGGATGCGGACGCCGCATTGAGGGCGACCGTGCGGCATCTCCTCGCGCTTGCCGTCGCGCTGCTAGCCCCAGCCATGCTGCCGGCGCAGACGGCTGAGCGGACCCCGGCCGCGGTCCTCCCCGCCATCAAGCACGGCACTAGACTGCGGATCGAAGCGGGAAACGCCTTGATGACCGGCCGCCTCGACTCGCTCAGCGCCGACCAGCTCCGGATCCTTGGCGCCGACGGCCGCAGCTCGATTCCGATCCGCACGATCACCACCCTCTGGGTCCGCGAGGGTCGTAGCGCGAAGGGCGCGCTCATCGGCGGCGTCATTGGCGCTGTCGTCTTCACAGGCCTCCTGCACTACATCATCTCGGCGTTCTGCGACTCGTCCGAGGGCTGCGCGGGTGACCACCGTCGAGCCTGGGGGTATGGCATCTCTCTCGGTGGTGCTGGTGGTGCCCTGATCGGCGCGGGCGTCGGGGCGTTGGTGGGGGGATGGGAGCAGAAGGCGCCTTAAGGGCGCGAACGGCGAAATACGGCGCGCTGTTCGCTATTCGCCGTTCGCCGTTCGCCGCTAGCGAATCCCCCAGAATGCCCCCACAATCCCCCATCCCCTAGCACCGGACTCCATCCCATGCTCCGTCGCGACCTCCTTCGCCTCCTGGGCGGGGTTTCTGCGCTCGCTGCCATTCCGGCCGAAGATCTCTTCGCTCTGGGCGAGTCGACCCATGCTGGCTTGCGTGCCGACGGCCTCGGCTCCGGATTCTTCGATGCCCATCAGATGCAGACGGTGGCCTCGGCCGCGGACCGGATCATTCCGACGACCGAGACACCCGGGGCTCGCGAGGCCGAGTGTCATCGCTTCGCCGAGAAGATCATCGCGGACCACTACGACACGACGCGGCAGAAGCGCTTCCTCACCGGACTGGTCGACCTCGACACGCGGAGCAGCACGTTGGCGAAGAAGCTCTTCGTCGACCTCTCCCCCGAGCAGCAGGACACGGTGATCGCGATGGTTGAGAAGGACACCCTCGCCTCGGCAACGCCGGCGAACTCCTTCTGGCGCGACCTCAAGTACCTCACCATCTACGGCTACTACACCTCGCGCATCGGGATTCAGGATGAACTCGAGGTGAATTTCTACCCTGGGCGATTCGACGGCTGCGTGCCGATCGAGGCGAAGTGATGCGACGCGAGACGTTCGACGCCATCGTGATCGGTAGCGGTATCTCGGGTGGCTGGGCCGCCAAGGAGCTGAGCGAGAAGGGGCTCTCCGTCCTGGTGCTCGAAGCCGGCCGCACCATCGATCCGGCGCGCGACTATCTGATGAACGCCCCCGCGTTCGAGATGGACTATCGCTACCTCGGCGACATCAAGCGCCTCAACGCCCGGCAGGCCGTCCAGAAGAAGTGCTACGCCTGCGACGAGGGCGCCGCGCAATTCTTCGTCGACGACATCGACAACCCGTACACGACCCCCGAGGGCAAGCCGTTCGACTGGATCCGTGGTCGCCAGCTCGGCGGCAAGTCAATCATGTGGGGCCGTCAGTGCTACCGGTGGAGTGACCTCGACTTCGAAGCGAACGCCAAGGATGGGCACGGCACGGACTGGCCGATCCGCTATCGCGATATCGCCTCGTGGTATGACTACGTCGAGGGCTACGCCGGGATCTCGGGCGAGAAGCTTGGGCTGGCCCACCTGCCTGACGGTCCGTTTCTCCCGCCGATGGAGATGACCTGCTCCGAGATGTTCGTGCGCGACGGCATCGCCAAAGCGTACGGTAAGTCGCGGGTGTTGACGGTCGGGCGGGTCGCCAACTTGAGTGCGGCACACAATGGCCGCGCCGCGTGCCATTACTGTGGTGACTGTCACCGCGGCTGCACCACGGCGGCCTACTTCAACTCGGTGCAGACGACGCTGGTCGATGCGCTCGCCACCGGTCGCTGCCGCATCCGTCCCTTCTCGGTGGTTCGCTCGCTGGCGTGGGATGACGCCAAGGGAAAGGTGACTGGCGTGCAGGTGATCGACGGCCAGACGATGGAGGCGATCGATTTCCAGGCGCGGATCATCTTCGTCTGTGCGTCGGCGCTCGAGTCGACGCGGATCCTGCTCAACTCGAAGAGCCGCGCGCATCCCAATGGCCTCGGTGGCAACAGCGACGTCCTCGGACGCAACCTGATGGACCACACGATGCAGACCGGTGCCAGCGGCAATGTCGCCGGCTTCGAGGACAAAAAGACCTTCGGCAATCGTCCCAACGGCATCTACCTCCCGCGCTTCCGCAACGTCACCGAGGCGCATCCCGACTTCCTTCGTGGCTATGCCTACCAGGGCGGTGGCTACCGGTCGACGGACGGCTGGGGCCGTGGGGTCGGAAAGGAGGGCTTCGGCGCGGACTTCAAGCGAGCCCTCAAGGTGCCGCAGTACGGCGGCTGGCGGATGAGTCTCGGTGGGTTCGGAGAGTGTCTACCACACCCGGACAACCGCGTCACCATTGATCCGCAGATGGTCGACAAGTGGGGCATCCCGGTACTCCGGATCGATATGCAGTGGCGGGACAACGAGCGGGCCATCATGAAGGATGCGCAGGTCGCCGCGGCCGAGATGCTGGAAGCAGCGGGCTGCACGAATGTCTCGACGTACGACAACAAGTCCACGCCTGGCCTCACCATCCACGAGATGGGGACGGCGCGGATGGGGAAGGAGTCGAAGACGTCGGTGTTGAATAAGTGGAACCAGCTCTGGGACGCGAAGAATGTCTTCGTCACCGATGGCGCCTCCATGGCGTCCTCCGCGTGCCAGAACCCCTCGATCACGTATATGGCGTTGACAGCCCGCGCGGCCGATTACGCCGTGCGCGCGCTGCAGCGCAAGGAGTTGTGATGGATCGTCGCACGTTTGTCGGCGCCCTGGGTGCTGCGGGTGTCGCCTCGATGTTGCCGTCGCGTGAGCCGCTCATGGCGGAGGAGAAGATCAACAAGATCGGCCTGCAGCTCTACACCGTGCGGGGGGAGATGAAGGCCTCGGTCGAGCGGACGCTGAAGGCCGTGGCGGATATCGGCTACAAGGAAGTCGAGTTCCACGACTACTTCGGCCGCCCGCCGCGCGCGATCCGCCAGCTGCTCGATCGCAACGGCCTCAAGTCGCCGGCGTGCCACGTCTCGCTCGATTCGATCAAGACGGGCTTCCATCGCACCCTGGATGATGCGCTTGAGATTGGCCACAAGTGGTTGATCGTCGCCTACCTTGGCACCAACGATCGCAACTCGGTGGACGCGATCAAGCGCACCGCCGAAGCGTTCAACAAGGCGGGCCGGGATGCCAAGGACTACAAGATGCGCTTCGCCTACCACAACCACGACTTCGAGTTCCAGGAGATCGAGGGGAAGCGAATCTACGATATCATGCTCGCCGAGTGCGATCCGAAGTACGTCGACTTCGAGCTGGACCTCTATTGGGCCACCAAGGCGGGCGCGTCGCCGCTCGACTACTTCGCCAAGCATCCGGGCCGCTTTCCGCTGGTGCACGTGAAGGACGCCGGCCCGCCGCCGGAGCGGAAGATGCTCGAGGTCGGCAAGGGGACGATCGACTGGAAGGCGATCTTCAGGGAGCAGAAGCTCGGCGGCATCAAGCATTTCCTGGTCGAGCACGACAACCCCGCCGATCCGATGCAGAGCATCGCGACGTCGTTCCGCTATCTGAAGGAGCTCCGCTTCTGACCTGGGATGCGATCGTCGTCGGCTCCGGCATGTCCGGCGGCTGGGCGGCGAAGGAACTCGCCGAGCGCGGCCTCCGCACGTTGGTGCTGGAGGCCGGCCGGATGATCACGCCCGAGCGCGACTACCTGATGGACACGCCGGCGTACGAGTTTCCCTACCGCGGCCTCGGTGATCCGAAGGAGACCGCGGAGAAGTTCAAGATCCAGCGCCGCTCGGTCGGCTTCTCCGAGGTGACGAAGCAATTCTTCATTGATGATCGCGAGTTGCCCTACAACACGGCCGCCGGCACCGACTTTTCCTGGCTCCGCTCGCGGATGCTTGGTGGTCGTTCGATTCTCTGGGGTCGGATGACGTTCCGGATGAGCGACCTCGATTTCACCGCCAACCTGCGCGACAGCGTCGGCATCGACTGGCCGCTCCGTTACGCCGACCTTGCACCGTGGTACGAGTATGTCGAGCGCTTTGTCGGCGTCTCGGGCGAGGCGCTCGGACTCGACTACCTCCCTGATTCGCACTTCCTCCCGCCGATGCAGCTCACCTGCGCAGAAGAACAGGTGAAGGCGGGGCTGACAAAGGCGTATGGCGGCAGCCGCATCCTGACCATTGGCCGGACCGCGGTGCTGACCCAGCCGATCCACGGCCGGGCTGCGTGCCACTACTGCAATAGCTGTGAGCGGGGCTGCTCGACGTTCTCGTATTTCAATTCGGTCCACGCCACGCTCCCCGCGGCGATGAAGACGGGCCGCTGCACGATCCGTCCCTTCTCTGTGGTGCACTCCCTGGCGTACGACGACCACACCGGCAAGGCGACTGGTGTGCGGATCATCGATACCAACACACATGAAGCGATCGAGTTCAAGGCGAAGGTGATCTTTCTTTGTGCCTCAACACTCGAGTCCGCACGAATCCTCTTCAACAGCGCCACCCCGGGGCAGCCGACGGGCCTCGGCAATGCCTCCGATCAGCTCGGCCGCAACTTGATGGACCACATCAAGGGGGCAGGCGCGTCGGGGCGGATCGAGGGACTCGACGACAAGACATCCGTTGGCCGCCGCCCGACCGGCGTGTACATCCCGCGCTTCCGGAACCTCGATGCCAAGAGTCATCAGACCGACTTCGTCCGCGGCTACGGCTTTCAGGGCGGGGCCGGCGGGCGCGGGCCGCTCTGGTCGTCGGCCGCCGGGACGCCCGGCTTCGGCGCCGATTTCAAGCGCGGCCTCAAGCACGCCATTGGCGGCTGGGGCTTCTCGATGAGCGGTTTCGCCGAGTGTCTGCCCAATCCGGAGAACCGGATGCAGATCGATCCGACGCTCAAGGACGCCTGGGGCATCCCCACGCTGACGATCTCGGCGAAGTGGGGCGAGAACGAGTTGCGGCTGCACAAGGATATGGCGGAGCAGGCCGGTGAAATGCTCGAGGCGTCCGGGGTGAAGAACGTTTCGATCAATCGCGGCACGCCGCCGCCGATGGGGCAGACCAACCACGAGATGGGCGCGGCGCGGATGGGCCGCTCGGCGAAGACGTCGGTGCTCAATGCCTGGAATCAGGTCTGGGACGCCAAGAATGTCTTCGTGACCGATGGCGCGGCGATGGTCTCCTCGAGCTGCGTCAATCCGTCGCTCACCTACATGGCGATGACGGCACGGTCCGCGGCGTATGCCGTGAGCCGCCTCAAGCGGAACGAGCTCTAGGATGGAACGGCGCGATTTCCTCGCGGCCGCCGCGGCCGGTGCGACCGGTGCGGCGATTCCGGGGCTCCGACTTGCTCCCGCCGCCGCCAAGCTCGGCG
>JBBQJU010000150.1:0-6436 GCA_038326215.1 Gemmatimonadales bacterium
GACCACGGCCCGGTCGCTGACCGTGCTCGGCATTGACCCGGGCACCGCGACCCTCGGCTATGGTGTAGTCTCTGGCGGTCTGGGCACCACGCGCCTGGTCGAGTGCGGCGTGGTCCGCACCAAGGCGGCCGATGCCCTGCCAGATCGCCTCACCACCATCTTCGACGCGGTGACCGGATTGATCGCGCGACACCAGCCCGACGCCCTCGCGGTGGAGGGGATCTTCCATGGAAAGAATGCCCGCAGCGCGCTGATTCTCGGGCACGCCCGCGGCGTCGTTCTGCTCGCCGCGGCGCAGGCGGGACTCGCCGTGGCCGAGATCTCCCCGGCCGAAGTGAAGCGCGCCACTACCGGCACCGGCGCGGCGACCAAGCCGCAGGTCGCGGCCATGGTGACCCGACTCCTCCGGCTCGTCGACGCACCGAAGCCGGCGGATGCGGCGGATGGCGTGGCGATCGCCCTGACTCACCTGATGCGGCTTGCGCCGCGAGCGCGCTTTGCCGGAGGAGTCCGATGATCGCCTCGCTGCGCGGCACCCTGGCCGTCCGTGATCCGTCGGGCATCGTCATCGAGACGTCAGGGGGCGTGGGCTATCTGGTCGAGGTTCCGCTCAGCACCTTCGAGCGGCTGCCAGCCGTCGGCGCGGAGGTGCGGCTGGTGACGGAGTTGGTGGTGCGCGAAGATGCCTGGATGCTCTTCGGCTTTGATGGTCCGGTCGAGCGCGCAGTCTTCCGTCGGCTCATGGGAGCAGCCGGAGTCGGCGCACGACTCGCATTGGCGATCCTCTCGACGCTCGGCGCCGAGCGCACCGTGCGCGCGATACGCGACAAGGACCTCGCGGTGCTCGCGTCGGTGTCGGGCATTGGCCGGAAGAAGGCCGAGCGGATTGTTTTGGAGCTGGGCGATCGGATGGATGATCTGCCAGCCGCCGCGCCCGTCGCCTCCCCAGCTGCCGACGCGGTGCGGGCACTCGTGGCGCTGGGCTATCCGGCGGCGCAAGCAGACGCCGCGGTGCGCGCGGCCGCGGACAGCAGTGGTACCCTCGAGACGGCGGCGCTGGTGCGCCGCGCCCTCACCGACCTGACCCGGAAGTGACCTGATGTGGTCCACCTCGCGTCCTGCCATCACCGCCGAATGGCTCTGCACCAGCTGCGGCGTCACCAACCGCAAGCTGCTGCCCCCGTCCACGCGCGAAGCCACCGACCGCTGCATGCACTGCCGCCTCAAGCACACCGTCGTGCCCGGCGAGACGCCGACACGCTGGCAGGCGCGAGCGGCCTGAGCCAATGAGCGATCGCCTGGAGGTCACCACGCCCGCGGCACTCCCCGAAGAGGGAAGTGCCGAGCAGGTATTGCGGCCATCACGCCTCGACGAGTTTATCGGGCAGCCGCAGGTGCGCACCTCGCTGCAGATCGCCATCGACGCCGCCCGCAAGCGCGGCGAGGCGCTCGACCACGTCCTCTTCTTCGGCCCGCCGGGCCTCGGCAAGACCACCCTCGCGATGCTCATGGCGCGCGAGATGGGCGTGCAATGCCGGACCACGTCGGGCCCTGTCCTTGAGAAGCCGGGCGATCTCGTCGGCCTGCTGACCGGGCTCGGCCCCGGTGACATTCTCTTCATCGACGAGATCCACCGGTTGCGTCCGCAGCTCGAGGAATTTCTCTATCCGGCGATGGAGGACTTCCACGTCGACGTGCGTTTGAGCGATGGCCCGCACGGCCAGACGCTGCCGATGAGCATCGAGAAGTTCACGCTCGTCGGGGCCACCACGCGGTTCGGGCTGCTCACCCCACCGATGCGCGCCCGTTTCGGCCTGGTCGAGCGACTGCACTTCTACGCGGTCGAGGACCTCACCACGATCGTCGCGCGCTCGGCCACCGTCCTCGGCGTCACCATGGATGCGACCGGTGCGGCGGAGATCGCGCGGAGATCGCGCGGGACGCCGCGGGTGGCGAACCGTCTCCTGCGCCGCGTGCGCGACTATGCCGAAGTCCGCGCCGACGGACGGATCACGGCAGAGGTGGCCGCCGAAGCACTCGCCCGACTGAACGTCGACCAGTTCGGCCTTGATGACATGGATGCGCGCATCCTCGCTGCAATCATCGAGAAGTTCGGGGGTGGGCCGGTCGGCCTCGCGACCATCGCGGCGTCCGTCGGCGAGGACACGGCGACGGTCGAAGAGGTCTACGAGCCCTATCTGTTGCAGCAGGGATTCCTCGAGCGCACCCCGCGCGGCCGCGTCGCCACACCGCACGCCTATCGTCGCCTCGGCCTCACGCCCCCACCGCGACCGGGCGACGCGCAGCCCTCCCTCCTCGATGGCTGAGCAGGGCTGGAGCACGGCCGACTTCGACTTCGACCTTCCCGAGGCGCAGATCGCCCAGCACCCCACCGCCGAGCGCGGGGCATCGCGGATGCTGGTGGTGCGGCGAGGGGATGCGGGGGCGACGCATGAGTCGCCCCTGCGCGATGCGCATTTCGCCGACCTCCTCGCCCTGATCCCCGCCGGCGACCTCCTGGTGCTCAACTCGACCAAGGTGCGGCACGCGCGCTTCCGCGGGACGCGCCCCACGGGCCAGGGCATCGCCGAGGTGCTGCTGATCCACCCGGCGCCGGACGACAGCTGGATCGCGATGGGAAAGCCGGGGAGTGCGATGCGGCCGGGCAAGCAGATCCGCCTGGGCGACGACGCCGCGATCGAGACCATCGAGGAAACGCCCGACGGCTTTCGTCGCGTCCGTTTCGTCGGGCTGCGCGCCGAAGCGGCGATCGCGAAATACGGCCTGCTGCCGCTGCCGCCCTACATCGATCGCGATGCCACCGCCGAGGATGAGGAGCGCTACCAGACCGTCTATGCGGCGAAGGAAGGCAGCGTTGCCGCGCCAACTGCGGGGCTGCACTTCACGCCGGCGCTCCTTGCTGCCCTCCGCGCGAAGGGTGTGCGCACCACTGACCTCGACCTCGAGGTCGGGCCGGGGACCTTCAAGCCGGTCGAGGCGGAGGTCATTGGTGAGCACACCATGCACAGCGAACACTTCGAGATTCCCACCGCCACCGCTGAGGCGATCGCGGACTGCCGTCTGCGTGGCAACAAGGTATGGGCCGTCGGCACGACCGTGGTGCGGGCGCTCGAGAGCGCGGCGTGTGACGACGGCACGGTGATCGCCGGTGCGGCGGATACCGCGATCATGATCACGCCAGGCTTCACCTTCCGGGTGGTCGATCGCTTGATCACCAACTTTCACCTCCCCCGCTCGACGCTGGTGATGCTGGTCGCGGCGTTTGCGGGGTACCCGGCGACCATGGCCGCCTATCGTCATGCGGTGGCCGCCGGCTATCGCTTCTACAGCTACGGCGACGCCATGTGCGTCGTGGGAGATGCCTGATGACCACCCCGAGCC
Source organism: Gemmatimonadales bacterium (assembly GCA_038326215.1). Classification (GTDB taxonomy): domain Bacteria; phylum Gemmatimonadota; class Gemmatimonadetes; order Gemmatimonadales; family GWC2-71-9; genus Palsa-1233. The sequence continues at coordinate 3,403 of JBBQJU010000150.1, forward strand.
ACCCCTCGCCGGCCACGCCGGCCTATGTCGCCGACACGCTGGCGCTCCTCGGCGACCGCGACCCGGTCGAAATCCTGGCCGAGACACCGTCATGGTTGCTGGAGCGACTCGGTTCCCTCGACGTCGAGGTACTCCGGGCTCCTGAGGCGCCGGGGAAGTGGTCGCTGACCCAGGTCCTGGCGCATCTCGCGGACACCGAGATCGCCTTCGGCTGGCGCGCCCGCATTCTGCTCACGCAGGACGCGGCGCCATTGCACGGCTTCGATGAGAGCGCGTGGATGGTCCGGTTCGACGGCGCGACCGCCGACCCGACCGAGGCGATGTTGGCCTTCGGGACACTGCGGTCGTGGAACCTCCCGGTCTTTGAGCGCGTGAGCGCCGACGACCTCGCGCGGATCGGCATCCATTCCGAGCGCGGCCCCGAGTCGTTCGACACGCTCCGCCGTATGATGGCCGGCCACGATCTGCGGCATCGCCGCCAGGTCGAGCGAATCCTCGCCGGGCTGGGCTGAGTGTTCGAGTTCCAGCTCGACGGCACGACCGGCGCCGCACGCGCCGGCACCCTCACCCTGCCCCACGGCACGGTGCAGACACCGTGCTTCATGCCGGTCGGCACCCATGGCGCCGTGCGCGGACTGCACCCCGCCGAAGTGGCAGCGGCTGGCGCACAGATCATCCTCGGCAACACCTACCACTTGCACCTGCGGCCGGGCGAGGACGTCGTGGCCGCGCTCGGGGGGCTGCACCGCTTCTCGACCTGGCCGAAGCCGATGCTCACCGACTCGGGTGGCTTTCAGGTCTTCTCGCTCAGCGCGATGCGCAAGCTCGATGAACAGGGCGTGGAGTTCGTCTCGCACATCGACGGCTCCAAGCGCTTCATCTCCCCCGAGAAGTCGATGGAGATCCAGTGGGCGCTCGGCGCCGACGTGATCATGGCCTTCGATCATCTCCTCCCGGGCCAGTCGACCGCCGCCGATGCGCACGACGCGATGCAGCGCACCCTGCGCTGGCTCGATCGCTGTCGCCAACGGCATGCCGAGTTGACCGCGGATGACCCGACCCGCCAGACCCTCTGGCCGATCGTCCAGGGCGGGACCCACGCCGAACTCCGGCACGAGTCGCTCATGGGGATCCTCGAGCGCGGGCCATGGACCGGGGTGGCCATCGGCGGCCTCTCCGTGGGCGAGCCGAAGCCCGCCATGCACCGGGTCCTTGAGGGGCTGAACCCCCATCTGCCGGTCGATCGCCCCCGTTATCTTATGGGCGTCGGCTTTCCCGACGACCTGATCGAGGGGATTGCCCGTGGGGTGGACCTCTTCGATTGTGTGGCCGCGACGCGGAATGGGCGCCACGGCTCGGCATGGACCGCCGACGGGAAAGTCAGCGTGCGCGGCGCGACGCTGCGACTCGATCCGGGCCCGCTCGATGCCGACTGCGACTGCGCGGCCTGTACCCGCTTCTCGCGGGCGTACCTGCGGCACCTCTTCGTTGCCGAAGAACAACTCGGTCAACGGCTGGTGTCGATTCATAACATCCGCTTCCTGATTCGATTGGCCGAGACGGCGCGCGAACGGATTCTGGATGGCACCTTTGATTCCTGGGCCGCCGCATGGCGGTCGCGGTACTTCGCGAAGGGCGAGACGTCATGACCGGTGGCATCAACATGCTCCTGCTCCAGTTCGCGCTGATCGGACTGGTGTTCTACTTCCTGATCCTCCGCCCGCAGAGCCAGGCGCGGAAGCAGGCGGCCGAGATGTTGGCGGCGATCAAGAAGGGCGACGAGATCACCACCGCGGGCGGCATCGTGGGCAAGGTCAAGGAGGTCAAGGACCTCGTCGTGACGATCGAGAGCGGCACCGCGACGCTGGTGGTCGAGCGCGCGCGCATCATTCGTGTCGGCAGCCAGACCGCCCCGGGCACGGTGGCGTAATGGCCGTCCTCGACATTCACCTGCTCGGCTCACCGGTCCTGCGCGAACGCGCGACCGAGATTGCCGCGGTGGATGATGCACTCCGCGCCTTCATCGAGGACATGTTCGAAACGATGAACGTCGCCTGCGGCGTCGGGCTCGCCGCGAACCAGGTCGGGAGCACCGCGCGCGTGGCGATCATCGACGCCGAAGGGCAGACCTTCGCGATGATCAACCCGCGGATCGTCAGTGCCACCGGCAAGGAGAGCAAGGAAGAAGGCTGCCTCTCGATCCCGGAGGTGTATGCCGAGGTCGTCCGGCCGGACAGCGTCGTGCTCGAGGCGCTGAACGAGAAAGGCGAGCCGTTCCGGCTCGAGGCGACGGGTCTGGTGGCCCGGGCCATTCAACATGAGATCGACCACCTCGACGGGATCCTGTTCATAGACCATCTCTCGCCGCTCAAGCGGCAGATGCTCGTGAAACGCTGGAAGAAGGAGAACGGGGGCGAGCTCACCCGCACCCCGCGCCCGGAAGAGGAGTCGGAAAAGGCGGGTTGATGCGGATCATCTTCTTCGGGACACCGCAGTTCGCCGTCCCGAGCCTCGATGCCCTGATGGCTGCCGGCCACGACGTGGTGGCGGTCGTCACCCAGCCCGATCGCTACCGCGATGTCGGCCCCGATCGCCAACCGGGCCCACCGATCCGCCCGCCCATCAAGACGCGCGCCCTCACTGCCGGGCTCCCGGTGCTGCAGCCGGAACGGCCTCGGGGCGAGGAATTCCTCGGGCAGCTCCGTGCCCTCAAGGCGGACATCGGCGTGGTGGTGGCGTACGGGCACCTGCTCCGCCCGAACCTGCTCTCCCTGCTGCCACTCGGCTTCGTCAACGTCCACGCCTCGTTGCTGCCGCGCTGGCGCGGTGCCGCGCCAATCCACTGGGCGGTCTTGAGCGGCGACGTCGAGACCGGCGTCGCGATCATGCGCCTCGAGCAGGGGCTCGACACCGGCGCCGTCTGGCTGCAACACCGCACGCCGATTCTCCCCACCGACACCACCGGGATCCTCTTCGAGCGGCTCGCCGATCTCGGCGCGAAGGCGCTGCTGGAAGCGTTGCCGCGGATCGAGGC
>JBBQJU010000151.1:0-6423 GCA_038326215.1 Gemmatimonadales bacterium
CTGGCACTCGTCTCCCGCGTGAAGGGCTCCACCGAGGAGACCACGACGGGCGTCATCCGCCTCAAGGCGATGGCGAAGGAAGGGATCCTGCGCTTCCCGATCCTCGCCGTGAACGACTCGCGCACCAAGCACATGTTCGACAACCGCTACGGCACCGGGCAGTCCACGCTCGACGGGATCATCCGGGCGACCAACATGCTCCTCGCCGGCAGCACGGTCGTGGTGGCTGGGTATGGCTGGTGCGGTCGCGGCGTTGCCACCCGCGCGCGCGGGGCGGGCGCCACCGTGATCGTGACCGAGATCGATCCGGTCGCGGCGCTCGAAGCAATGATGGACGGCTTCGAGGTGATGCCGATGGCGGACGCCGCGCCGCGCGGCGACCTCTTCTGCACCCTGACCGGCAACATTCACGTGATCCGCGGGGAGCACTTCGCCGCGATGAAGGATGGCGCGATCGTCGCGAATTCAGGGCACTTCAACGTGGAGCTCGACCTCGAGTCGCTGGCCGGCATGGCCACCGCCCGGAACCACGTCCGTGATTTCGTCGAGGAGTTCGTCGTCAATGGCAAGCGGATCCTCGTGCTCGCCGAGGGGCGCCTGATCAACCTCGCCGCGGCCGAGGGCCACCCGGCGTCGGTGATGGACATGTCGTTCGCGAACCAGGCGCTCGCCGCCGAATACCTCGTCCAGCAGGCCGGGAAGCTCGGCAACGAAGTCCACATGCTGCCGCCGGCGGTCGATATCCAGATCGCGACGTTGAAGATGGCGGCGATGGGCGCCGCCTTCGATACCCTCACGGCCGAACAGCAGCACTATCTCGCCAGTTGGGACGCGGGCACCTGAGCACGTGATGCCCCTGCTTGCCAGCGCCCTCGTGGCGATGGCCATCGGCGCGGTCGGCCCCGGAGGACCGGTGGCTGGCCGCGTCGTGCGTGTTGCCTCGCCAGGTGACACCGTGGCGGCCGCGGGCGCCATGGTGGTCCTGCACAGCGTGACGCCGGCGCGTCAGGGCGCGATCGATTCCGCGCGCGTCGGCCCGGATGGACGCTTCCGCTTTGCCCAACCCGCCGACACCACCGCCATTCTCCTGATTTCGTCCCGTTGGGACGGCGTGCAGTATTTCTCCACGCCAATCGGTAGCGATCATCGGCAGCGAGACGCGCTCATCACGCTCGTGGTCGCCGACAGTGCCTCGGCGGCACCGATTGCGCTGGCCGCGCGTCATCTGGTCATCAGCGCGCCGGCCGCCGACGGCACCCGCAGCGCCGTGGACTTGCTGGTGCTGGCGAACGATGGCTATCAGACGCGGGTCCCGTCGACGCTCACCACGGCCTCGTGGCGCTTCCTGATGCCGCGTTCGGCGGTGAATCTGGTCCTCGGGGAATCGGACTTCGCGGAAGAGGCGGTGCAATTCCACGGCGATACCCTCGAGCTCCACGCCGCGGTGCCGCCGGGGCAGCGACAGTTGCTGGTGCATTACCAGATTCCCCCGGCGACGCGGGCCCTCACCATTCCGTGGGCCGAGGGCGCGCCGGTCGTGAATATGCTGCTGGAAGAGGCAGCGGCTACTGCCGGTGCCCCGCTCGCGCGGGCCGATACGACCACGGTCGATGGCCGTCACTACACCCGCTGGACTGGCGCGATGACGGCGCCCGGGGCGATCGAGTTGCGGTTCGGGGGCGACGGGCAATTGCCCAGCTGGGTGCTTGAAGCAGTGGCCGGATGCCTGGGCCTAGGGCTGATCGTGATGGCGTTGCTCAGCGCACGTACGGCGACGCGGCCGGTGCCGCCCACGTTGGCGAGTCCGGCAGAGGTCGATGCCTTGCTCGATGCCATCGCGCAGTTGGATGCCGCGCATACCGGCGGCGAAGCTGCCCACGACGCAGCGGACTGGCGCCAGTATCAGGCGGCGCGCGACTCCCTCAAGGTGCAGGTGCGCGCGCTCTTGCCGCCCTGATTCCGCACCGGTACCTTGCGCAGACAATTGAAGACCAGCGAATGGGGCAGCTCGGAAGTCCGGTGTAATGCCGGCGCGGCCCCGCCACTGTAACGGGCAGCAGTAAGACGTCGTTCATTGCGCCACTGGGGTCGTTCCCCCGGGAAGGCGAGCGACGAGCCCGGAGCCAGGAGACCTCTCCGTTCGCGCCACCAATAAACCCTCGGGGGAGGGGATGGTGGCGTGGTCGTGGAAGTCCGCGGACCAGTGCGTCCACGCCCATCTGCGTCCCACGTCCCGCCCGTCCTCGACCCCACGTCGGAGACGGGCCTTTTCGTGACTCCACGCGCCGCTCATCGCATGCGCCATGCGCTCCCCGCTCTCGCGGTGAGTGCCTTGGTCGTGGTGGTCGCCGCGCTCTTTGTCGGGCCAGTGCTGCTCTCACCGGCCAACGTCATCGCGGCGCTTCGGGACGGGGCAGGGCAGGAGAGCGCGATCATCCGCTCGCTGCGCCTCCCTCGCATCCTGCTGGCCTTTGGTGTCGGTGGCGCGCTGGCCGTCTGTGGGGCCGCACTCCAGGCGATGGTCCGAAATCCGCTCGCCGAACCGTGGCTGCTGGGACTCTCGGGGGGGGCGGCGCTCGGAGCCGTGATCGGTGTGGTGGCGGGTCTTCCCGCCGGGTGGAGCGTCTCGGCCAGCGCCACGATCGGCGCGTTGGCCGCGGTCGCCCTCGTCTATCGCATCACCGCGGTGGCGGGGCGTCGTCTTGATCCGCGTGTCCTGCTCCTCGCGGGCGTGGTGGTCTCTGCCTTTGCCGGCGCCGTCACCACCGCACTGCTCGCCGTCGCCGATCCGTTTGCGTTTCGTGCCGCCACGGTGTGGCTCTTCGGCGGTTTTGCGGGGGCGTCATGGGATGCCGTCGTCCGTTTTGCCGTGATCGCCACTCCACTCCTCGCGCTCCTCTGGTGGCTCGCGCGGGCGCTGGACCTGCTTGCCCTTGGCGAGGACACTGCGGCGATGCTTGGCGCTGACGTCGATCGGACGCGACGCCTGGTCATCCTCACGACCTCGATTCTCACGGCAACCACGGTAAGCGTGGCGGGCACGATCGGCTTCGTCGGTCTCGTGGTGCCGCATGCCCTCCGCGGCGTGGTCGGTCCGCTGCACCGCCGCTTGCTGCCGGCGGTGTTTCTCGCAGGCGGTGCCTTCACGGTACTAGCCGATGCGGTGGCCCGGACCGTCGTACGTCCTGCCGAACTGCCAGTCGGCGTGATCACCGCGCTCGTCGGCGTGCCACTCTTCGCGATGCTGTTGCGACGGAGTCTCGCATGAAACTCCATGCGACGGCGCTCACCGTGCGGTATCCCGGCGTCCCGACGGCTGCGCTCGATGGTGTCTCCCTCGGGTTGGAGCCTGGCGAAATCGTTGCGGTCGTCGGCCCGAACGGCAGCGGCAAATCGACACTGCTGCGCGCCCTGTTGGGGCTGCTGCCATTGAGTGCTGGACAGGTCGCACTCGATGGCCGCGCCGTCGACGGCTGGTCACGGCGCGAACTCGCAGATGTGGTTGGCGCCTTGCCCCAACGCGAGGAGTCGACCTTTCCCCTGACAGTGCTGGAATCCGTCCTGCTTGGACGGTGGTCGCGACTGGGCCCGGTATCGCCGGTGACCGACAAGGACCATAACGCCGTCGTCGCCACCCTCCGTCGCTGCGACGTAGCGGGGCTTGAGGATCGCCGGATCGACACGCTCTCTGGCGGAGAATGGCAGCGGGTGCGCGTGGCGCGCGCGCTGGTGGCTTCGCCGCGTCTCCTCCTGCTGGACGAGCCGACGGCGGCGCTCGATGTCGGACATGAAATGGAGCTGTTCGAATTGCTCCGCCGACTCGCCACCGAGGGACTCGGCGTGCTGATCATCACCCACCAACTCAACCTTGCCGCCCGCTTCGCCGATCGTCTCCTCCTCCTCGACCGGGGGCGCATGGTTGCCGAGGGTCGGCCGACGGAGGTGCTGCGCGAGGAGGTGGTGTCCGCGGTCTTCGGCTGGCCGGTCGCCGTCACCTCCTGGTGTGATGGTGCCCCCCAGGTTGTTCCCCTCCGACGCGCCGAGGCCGCCGAGAGCGGCCGGGCGCTACCTCCACTGCCAGAGGATGGTCCATCATGATGGTGTTCCTGCGTCGGGCGTGGCCCGGTGTTGTCGCGTGCACGGTGGTTGGCGTTCCGGCGCACAGCCAGGCCGTGGCCACCGACACGTCACGGTTGGCCGACTTGGTTGTCAGCGCGACCCGGGCACCGAGCGCTGCTCCGATCGCCGCGGCCACGACAGTGCTGCGCGGCGACGATCTCCGCGCCCGCGGGGTGCGCCTCGTGCAGGACGCGCTGCGCGAAGTCCCTGGTGTCGCGCTGGTACAGAACGGTTCCTACGGCGCCGTCACCTCGCTCTTCCTGCGTGGCGGGGAGAGCGACTACGTCAAGGTGCTCCTCGATGGCGTGCCGTTGAACCTGCCAGGCGGCTCGTTCAACATCGCCGACCTCACAACTGATGACCTCGACCGGATCGAGATTGTACGTGGCCCGGTGTCGGTGCTGTACGGCGCGGATGCGATGAGTGGCGTCATCCAACTCTTCACCCGGCATGGCACCGCGACACGGAGCGGCTCACTCGGTGGCCGGGGCGGTACCTTCGGAACGCGGGACTGGAACGCCCGCATCGCGGGAGGCAATGCACGGAGCGGCCTGTCACTCGCCGGCTCGCGCTTCACGAGCGACGGGATCTACCCGTTCAACAGTCGCTACGATAATCGCGTCGGTTCCGCCCGATTCGATTGGCGCGCGGCCAACGGTGGGACCGTCGCCGTCACGGCGCGCGGCGGGGATGTCTCCGCTGGGTATCCCACCGACTTTGCCGGGGTGCCAGTCGATCGCAATCAAGCCACCACCGAACAGCGGCTCTCCCTCGGCGCCGAGGCGAGCCGACCGCTCGGTCGCCTCCTGACGGGATCGGTGCAGGGGTTCGCATCGCGACTCCGCGCAGGTGCCACCAATCGTTCGGATACGCCGGCAGACACGCTGGGCTACGGTTTCGACAGCGATCGCCGCGCGATCACCTGGCGTCGCGGGGTGGATGCTCGCCTCGACTGGCAGGGCATCACGAATGCCACCGTGTCGCTCGGCGGCGGCATCGAACAGGAAGAGATCACCTCCACGGGCCGGACGCGGCAGAACTACGGCGGTGGCGCCTTTGATGAAGCGACCGATTTCGGCGCGGACCGCAGGACGCACCATGGCTACGCACAACTGCTGGCGTCTCCCCATCGGCGAGTCTCGCTCCAGCTCGGCGCACGACTCGATGACAATTCGGCGTTCGGCAGCTTCGGGACCTGGCGAGCTGGTGCCTCTGTGCAGGTGCGCCAAGGGACGCGGGTGTGGGGGGCGGTCGGGACGGCCTTCAAAGCCCCGACGTTCGCCGAACTCTTCGCGACCGACCCCTACGAAGTCGGCAACCCAGCGTTGGCGCCCGAGCGGACCCGGAACGCCGAGGTCGCCATCGCCCAGCAGGTGACCGGTCGGGCGACCCTGGAAGTCACCGCGTTCGATCAGCGCTTCCGGCAGCTGATCCAGTACGTCGGCGCAGCCCCGGGGCAGCCAACGTACGTGAACCTTGGCGCGGCAAGCAGCCGTGGGGTTGAGGCCTCGATAGTCGTGCGGGCCGACCGTGGGTTCAGCCTCCGCGGGCACTGGACCTGGCTGGCGACCGAGGTCACCGACAGCGGGGCGGCCTCCTCCCTGACCTTCCAGCAGGGCTCCCGGCTCCTCCGCCGATCGCCGTCGAGTGGTGGCGTGACAGCCTCGCTCCAGCGCAGCGGGGCGACCCTTGGCGCCAGCCTGAACCATGTCGGGGAGCGGGACGACGTCGATTACCGGGATTTCCCCGCGGCGCGAACCGCATTACCCTCCTACACCACCGTGGACCTCTCGCTTGAGCTCCCGGTCCGGCGCGGGGGCGGAGGATCGCCCGGCGCCGCACTCACCTTCCGGGGCGAGAACCTGCTTGATGCGTCCTTCGATCAGGTGGTCGGTTTTCCCGGGCGCGGGCGTTCCCTCTTCGTGGGGGCCCAGCTCCGCTACTGATGTTTCGAGGAACGTGACCATGCGCCTTTGGCCTGCCACCCTGTTGCTCGCGAGTTGCCTCGGCGCCTGCGCCGCGACCACGGGGCCGACCTCGCTGCCCACCGAGGTGCTGGTGGTCCTCGATCGGCAGGAGCGCGCCCTCCGTCTGGTGGCCGTCGATTCGACTGCGATAACGGTCACGATCCCGCTCGGCACGACGGTTGGTTCCCCGACCACGCTGGCGGTCCGTGGCACGAAAGCCGCCGTCGGTATGGACGCCGGTGGTCTCATCCTGCTCGTCGACCTGGTCACCCATCAAGTGGTGGCCCAGATTGTCACCTCGCTCGGCGACAACAGTCCCATCGCGTCGATCGCCTTC
>JBBQJU010000152.1:0-6389 GCA_038326215.1 Gemmatimonadales bacterium
ATCAACGGGACCGGCGCCCTCCGCGTCCGCGCGACGGCACTTGGCGCCGAGTCGTTGCTGGCGCGGATCGTCCAGTTGATGCGCGATGCGCAGGGGTCGCGCGCGCCGATTCAGGCGCTTGCCGACCGGATCAGCGGCATCTTCGTCCCAGTGGTGATGGGCCTGGCACTCCTGACCGCGATCAGCTGGGCGCTGCTTGGTGGCGAAGGCGGCGCGGTGCGGGGCATCGCGGCTGGCGTGGCCGTGCTGATCATCGCCTGCCCCTGTGCGATGGGCCTTGCCGTGCCCACCGCTGTGATGGTGGCGACCGGCAAGGGCGCCGAGCTTGGGCTCCTGATCAAGGGAGGCGAGGCACTGCAGCGCGCCGGTGAGATCACCACTGTCATCCTCGACAAGACCGGCACCATCACCGAGGGCTCGCCGAGCGTCACCGACATCGTGATTGCGCCGGGGAGCCGGTTCGACGAGTCAACCGCGCTCGGGCTGATCGCCTCGGTGGAGGCGGCGTCGCAGCATCCGCTCGCGTCTGCCATTGTCCGGGCCGCTGGGGCCCGCGGCGCGACGGTGCCGACGGTCGAGGGATTCCGCTCGGTGACGGGGGCCGGTGCGAGCGGCGTGGTGGATGGGCATGCGGTCGTCGTCGGGACCACTGCGTTGCTGGCCGATTGGAGTGTGCCGACGTTGCCGCTGGACGCCGAGGCGGCACGCCTCGCTGCCCTGGGCAGGACGCCGATCTTTGCCGCGGTCGATGGCGCGCTCGTGGCGCTGATCGCCGTCGCCGATCCGGTGCGCGCGACCTCGCGCGCGGCCGTCACTCGGCTGCGCGCACTCGGACTCAAGGTGGTGTTGCTCAGCGGGGATCGCCGCGCGACCGCCGACGCGATCGGCCACGAGGTGGGGATCCGCGATGTCGTCGCCGAGGTGTTGCCAGATGGCAAGGTGGCCGAAGTGGCGCGCCGGCAGGCGGCGGGTGCGGTCGTCGCGATGGTGGGCGACGGCATCAACGACGCGCCGGCGCTGGCCCGGGCCGACGTCGGCATCGCCATGGGTGGTGGCACCGACATCGCCGTCGAGGCGGCGGATGTCGCGTTGATGCGCGCTGATCTCGGTGGTGTCGCCGATGCCATCGCGCTCTCAAGGCGCACGATGAAGACGATGCACCAGAACCTCTTCTGGGCCTTCATCTACAACGTCGTCGGCATTCCGATCGCCGCCGGTGTCCTCTATCCCCGCTTCGGGCTACTGCTCTCGCCGATCCTCGCCAGCGCCAGCATGGCGTTGAGCAGTGTCAGTGTGGTGAGCAATAGTCTCAGGTTGAAGCGGTGGCACCCATGACAGCGAACAGCGAACGGCGAACCGCTGATGGTTCGACCCGCCGTTCGCCGTTCGCTGATCGCCGTTCGCCTTTTCACGGAGTCCCCCGCATGCACCGTTCCTCCCACCTCCCCCCCGACACCAAGGACGCGCTCGCCAAGCGGCTGCGCCGGATCGAGGGCCAGGTGCGCGGGCTGCAGAAGATGGTGGAGGAGGAGCGCTACTGTGCCGACGTCCTGGTGCAGATCGCGTCGGTGCAGGAGGCGCTCCGCGGGGCGGGGCGGATCCTGCTGCAGAACCATCTGACGCACTGCGCCACCGACGCGATCCGCTCCGGCAAGCCGGAGGAAGCGGAGCGCGTGGTGGCGGAATTGGTCGAGCTGTGGGGGAAGGGGTGAGTCGGTCGAGCTAGCGCTTGGTGGTCTTCCCCACCTCGAGCACCGGCTTTCCCAACACCTTCATGATCGGCTTCACACCCAGGCCCGGCGCGCGCGACGCGGCGAGTCGGCCGTGGGTGCGTTGCGGCGCCCCATCAGCGAAGGCGACGGTCACGTACGAATTGAAGTCCGTCGACGAGAAGAGGAAGCGTTCTGGCGTGCTGTGTGCCAGATGGGCGATCGCCGCGGTGGTAATGTCGCCGCCCCAGGTGTCCTCGATCGTCATCGCGATGCCGAGCGAGACGCAGAGGTCACGGATCTGGCGGGCGCGGGTGAGGCCGCCGACCTTGGAGATCTTGAGGTTGATCACGTCCATGGCGTGATCCGCGATCCCTTGCACGACCATGTCGATCCCGTCCACCACTTCGTCGAGGACGAAGGGACGCGAGGAGAGCCGGCGCACCGAGAGGCACTGCTCGGAGGTCATGCACGGCTGCTCGATGTCGACGTCCACATCGCGCACGGCATCGGCGACCCGCACCGCCTGGTGCTGCGTCCAGCCGGTGTTGGCATCGGCAATCAGCACATCGCCGCGCTGCAGCACCGCGGCGGCTGCCTTGATCCGGTCGATATCGGTGTCCGGATCGCCGCCGACCTTCAGCTGGAACTTGCGGTACCCTTCCTTCCGGTACTTCCCGATCTTCTTCGCCATCTGGGCCGGCGATTCCTGCGAGATCGCGCGGTAGAGCGCGAAGTCCTCACCGACATGGCCACCCATCAACGTCGCGACCGGCAGGTTGCACGCCTTGCCCAGCAGGTCCCAGCAGGCCATGTCGATCGCCGATTTGACGTAGGGATGGCCACGCATCGCGGCGTCCATCCGCTCATTCAACTCACCCAGCGCCAACGGATCGGCCCCGAGCAGTTGCGGCGCCAGCTCGGCAATGCCGACCCGCGCGCCGCGGGCATAGGCCGGCAGGTACGCCGGTCCGAGCGGGCAGATCTCGCCCCACCCGGTCAGCCCCGCATCGGTCTCGACCGCAACCACCGTCGAGTCGAAGATCGACACGGCGTTGCCGCCGGACCACTTGTAGCTCCCCTCGTGCAGCGGGAGGTCGACTTGATAGGCACGAATGGCGGTGATCTTCACGAGGCCTGCTCCGCTGGCGCCTCCGAGGCGCGGAAAAGTGTCCCTGCGGTGTAGAGCAGCACGCCCACGACCACCCACTTCACCATCGTGAGTGGCAGCTCCTTCACCACGTACGCCGCGATCAGCACGCCCGGGATGCCACCGAGCGCGAACCCGCGGACGACGCGTCGGTCGAAGCGACCCGAGCGATAGAAGCGGAGCGCGGCGGCCGGCAGGATGAGCGACGCGGACGCCGCCATGATCGGGAACACCGCCTTGGAGTTCATGCCGAGCATGAAGGTCATCGCCATCGTCGGCGCGTAGTTGCCGATGCCGAGCGACGTCAGCGAGCCGATGATCAACGAGCCGAAGACGGCAATGGCGAGTGCCCCACCGGTCAACCCGATGGTGCCTTCGCTGAGCGAGAGGTTCGTCGTCAGCCGGATCGCCATGAAGCCCGCCGTGACCAGGAGCGCGATCGCCATCGCCCGCTGAATGGTGCGCTTCGGCCAGTGCACCACGATGCCGGTCCCGAACCAGGCCCCGATCCCGCCCGCCAGCACCATGCTGATGATGGTCGGCGTGTCGATCAACCCGCCGAGGAGGATGATGAAGATCACGCACTCCAGCAGCGTCGGGATTGAGTGCCCCACGTTGAGTGTGCCGGGGAGGTTCTCGTCATCGACGATGTGGAAGAGTCGCAAGACCGCCGTCGAGGTCGCGAAGGACCCGATCCCCAGGGTGTCGAGGAAGTTGGCACCGAAGCCGATGCCAAGGAGGGCGGGCCACGAGCGCGCGCCGGTGGTGCGAGCTGGTGCGGTCATCACGACTCCGGAAGGGTGTTGGCGGGGAGGATCGATTGCCGTCGTTCAGTCGGAATGGGGGGATACACGGGCTGGTACATCCGGCCTGCCACCCACGACTCGATATCCTCGGGGACATCGACCGTGGCCAGCCCCTCCTCGACGGCCACACGCACCACGGCCGAGGCGATGGCCACGGAGGTGGTGCGAATCGTCTCGAGCGACGGGAAGAGCGCCCCCTGCGAGAGATCGTGCTCGCTGACCGTGGCCGCAAGGGCACGGGCGGCGGCCAGGAACATCCGGTCGCTCACGGCGCTGGCCTGGGTCGCGACGACCCCGAGGCCGAGGCCGGGGAAGATGTAGACATTGTTGGCCTGCCGCGGCACGAAATGCTTGCCGTCGAGCGTGACCGCGGCAGCGGGGGACCCCGATGCGAAGAGGGCGCGCCCCGCCGTCCAGCGATACGCTTCTTCCGACGTGCACTCCGCCTTCGAGGTCGGATTCGACAGCGCAAAGATGATCGGCCGCGCCGTGACCTCGGCCATCGCCGTGAGCACCGGCTCAGAGAAGGCTCGCGACTGCGCCGCCACGCCGATCAGTGCGGTCGGCTTGAGGAGGCGCACCGCCTCCTCCAGCGTCGCGACCGGCCGGTGCTCGTGCGCAAACGGCTGCTTGTGCGCCTGCAGGTCGGTGCGCGACGACTCTACCAGCCCCTTCGAGTCGAGGAACCAGCACCGCCGCCTGGCGTCAGGCTCGCTCAGACCGTCCTCCATCATCGCCTTCACGATCAGTTCGCCGATCCCGGTCGCCGCCGCGCCCGCCCCGTAGAACAGCACCTGCTGCTCGACGAGTGGCCCGCCGAGGGCACGGCACGCCGAGTAGAGCCCCGCCAGGGTGACGGCCGCCGTGCCCTGGATGTCGTCGTTGAAGGAGCGGATGCGATCGCGGTGGGCGGCGAGCAGACGGAAGGCGTTCTCGGTGGCGAAGTCCTCCCACTGGAGCAATGCCTTCGGGAAGACCTCGCGCACCGCGTCGACGAACTCCGTGGCGAGTTCGGCATACTCCTGCCCGCGCAGCCGTGGCGCGGGAATCCCCGGGTAGAAGGTCGATTCGCGCAGCTCGACGTTGTCGGTGCCGACGTCGAACATCACCGGCAGACAGCGGGTCGGATCGATCCCGGCGCACGCAGTGTACAGCGCCAATTTGCCAAGCGGAATGCCCATGCCCTGGGCGCCGAGATCGCCGAGACCGAGGATGCGTTCGCCATCCGTCACGACGAGGACCTCGACATCGTGCGACGGCCAGTTCGCCAGCACCTCGCGAATCCGGCCGCGATCCCGCGCCGTGACGTAGAGGCCGCGCGGTCGGCCGAAGATCTCGCCGAAGTGCTCGCAGGCCTCGCCGACCGTGGGGGTATAGACGATCGGCATCAGCTCGCTGATGTGGTCGATCAGCGCGCGATAGTAGACCGTCTGGTTCCGATCCATGAGCCGGGCCAGCGTGATGTACTTCCCGAGCGGTGTCGCGGTGCGGCGCAGGTTGAGCAGCATCCGCTGGACCTGCTCCTCCAGCGTGAACACGCGCGCCGGGAGCAGCCCGTGCAGTCCATAACTGTCGCGTTCAGCGAGCGTGAAGGCGCTCCCGCGATTGAATTGCGGATTGCGGAGCAGATCGTAGCCGCGAGGGTTGGAAGGCGCAGACATCAGGACTCCAAAGAGTGGGTTAATCCGCGATCGCCACCCGCTGCATGTCGCGGGTCACCGTACGCAGGGCTCCGAGCATCACCACACCACCCACCAGGGCCACCGTCGGCAACAGCAGGACGGCGCGATCGAGGCCGAAGCGATCCGAGAGGGCGCCGACGAGCGGCAGCGCAATCGCGTCGCCCGCCAGATGGATGAACAATAGGTACGCGCCACTCACGGTGGCGCCGATCCGGGCTGGCACGACGTCGAAGATGACCGCTGCCATCGGCCCGTTGTACCAGGAGAGGCAGAAAAAGGCGACCACAAAGATCGGGATGAAGGTGTCGAGGTCACGGACGGTCATCAACCAGATCGCGAGCGGGCCACCGATCACGAGGCCGAGGGACACGGTGATCACCCGGGCCCGGTCGGTGAACTTCGACAGGTACTCGGCGATGAAGCCGCCCGCCAACGCCCCGAGTGTGCCGGAGAGCAGGCCCCACTTCCCGAGCAGCGCCGCCCCTTCGGCCGACGTCAGCGTGAAGGTCCGGGTCATGTAGGTGGGCCCCCAGCCGACGATGCCGTTCATCCCGAAGGAGATCGCCGCGCCCGCCAGAAAGACATAGACGAGCGTCGGAGTCGCCAGGACGAGGCGACCGGCGTGGACAAGGTCGTCGACGGCGCTCTCGAGTTCCGGGGTGAAGGGCGTTTCCTCGCGGCGGTCGCTGCGAACCAACCGCACCCAGCGGAAGATCGTCAGCGCGAGGCCGATGGTCACGGCACTTGCCAGGACGGCGGCGTCGGCCTTCGAGTCGGCACCGTAGCGGATCGTGAGAATCCAGGCCGCGATGAGGCCAGCCGTGGTCAGCACGATGAGGGACAGAAACTGGCGAATGAAGCCGCGGACGCCGATCTCGAGTTCCGCCATGAAGGAGCGGAACGTCATCGGCGTCTCGGTGCGCGTCGGGTCAACGAGACGGGTGACCAGTACAGCACAGAGGAAGCCGGGGAGCCCGACCGCCATGAAGGCGACGCGCCAGCCGTAGATGCTCTCGAGCCAGCCGCCGAGCAACAGGCCGAG
>JBBQJU010000153.1:0-6330 GCA_038326215.1 Gemmatimonadales bacterium
CTCCGGGACCGCGAGTGCATCGGTGATCTTTGCGAGCCGATCGGCCTCCTTCCACTGCCATTCCAGAAGCCGAAGTTCGCCTGCAAGAGCAAGGCGTTCGTTGTCCTCGTTGAGCGCAATTTCTGCGGCGAGGCGCCACCCTGAATCGGTCTTGCCGATCTCCCGCGAGCCCGTCTCGTCCATAACCGGCGAGAAGGGGCCGGCGATGACACCGGCGCTGCCCCCCTGCCGCTCGACGAGGTCGACCGCCTCGCGTACCGTGCGCTGGGTGCCTCCCCACCGGTTCAGGCGGACGAGGGCGCCCGCGAGAATCTGCTCGGCCTCGGCGCCGGTGAACTCAAGCTCGCGTGAGCCGGCCTTTCGGAGCTTGTTGCTCACGCTCGAGGGCTCCATCACCTTGGTCCGGATCAGCCACTCACTGCTCGAACGGCGCACCAGGCGCGCGTTGGAGACGAGCAAGTCGGAGAGTTCGATCGGCGGGCCATCGGCGCGCGGGACGCGCACGGTGACCCGGCGATTTACGACGAAGATGTTGTAGAAATTCGGCAGCTGCCCGAGCATGCCGAACGACACGCCCATCGCGAGACCACCCGACACGACGGCGATTCCCGCCGCGGCCACCCCACCCGCGATCAGGAAGTTGCGCCTCCGGCGGCGTCCGAACGAATCACCATACCGCCACCCGGCGAACTCCGGCCGTTGGGCCTCGCCAATGCGCACCAACTCAAGCCCCTCCTTCACGCGGGCCAGGCCGATGTTGTCGGTGGAGTAGCGCATCGTGGTGCTGCGGAAGAGTCGCTCGCAATCGTCGATCGTCTCGAGCCGCGAGTCAAACGGCACCAGGTTCCACTTGGCGCAATGCCGGCACACGACCCAGAGCCGTCCCTCGGCCACGTCGAATGCAATGCGCCGGCCGATGGGCAGGGTCTCAAGGACACTATTGGTGCCGAGGTCCTTGGTGCAGAAGAGGCAGGTGGAGTACATGGCCACGGGTGAACGGTGAACGGGATGATGTGATTCCCCGCCCCCAAAGGGCGGCGGGGCCTCCGAAGCAACTACACTCGGTACCCTCGGATGCGGCTAGAGCTTCCGCTTCGCCAACTCCTCATCCGCCGTCTCGGGCAGCGCCAGCGCATCGCTGATCTTCGCCAGCTCCTCCGCCTGCCGCCATTCGCGCTCCAGAAGAGTAAGCTCCCCTTCGAGCCACTGCCGTTCGATATCCTCGTTCATCCAGAGCTCGATGGCGAGCCGGTCGTGGGCCGGCAGCTTGTCGAGCACGAGGTACGGCTTCGTGTAGAATTTCCAGTGCTTGGGAGCCCCCGAGGCAGGATCGTCCCATTTCTGGTTCTCGCCGTACGGCCCACAGTGGGACGCGGTCCGAATGCTGAGCCACCGGGTGAGATCACCCTTCTGTTGCGCCAGCAGGTCGGTCGCATCCGTCAATTCCGCCCCGCCGCCGGCGAGCAAGTTGAGCCCTGCGGTCACTCGTCGGCCCACGGACTGGAGTTCAGTCCCCCGGAATGAGACGATCGCGTCCTCGTTGCTCTTGACCTTGGGATGCGGGATATCGAGCGACGGGAATCCGCTTTCCCACGACACTACTGCCGTGCGAAGGTGGGTCCGGCCCAGCAACAGAGGTATCGGCTCGCCAGGATTGGGAACATTGAATTGAGCTTGTCGATTCAGCCCAAGTTCCCATCCCGCTTTCAAAAGTTGGTAACTGAGATATCCCCCACTGGCTGCCAAGACACCGACGGCGTTCAGTGCGGCAAGGACCCCCATACCGGCAACGGCACCAACCCCGCCAATCAGGTAGGCGTTCCGCCTCCTCCGCCGATACTGCTCCCCGTACCGCCACCCTGCGAACTCCGGCCGCTGCGCCGGACCAATGCGCACCAGTTCCAGCCCTTCCTTCACGCGGGCTAGACCGATGTTGTCGGTCGAGTAGCGCGTCGGGGTGTCGCGGAACAATCGTTCACAGGCGTCGATACTTTCGAGCCGAGTGTCGAACGGCACCAGGTTCCACTTGGCGCAGTGCCGGCACACGACCCAGAGCCGTCCCTGCGCTGCATCGAAGGCGAGCCGCCGCCCGATGGGCAGCGTCTCGATCACCTCGTTGGCGCCGAGGTCCTTGGTGCAGAAGAGGCAGGTGGAATAGATAGGTGCTACCCTCGGTTTGCCGATGATCGATCATCGATCATCGATGGTCGACAGGGTATGTCATCCTGAGTGGAGCAGCCTGAAAGGCTGCGCAGTCGAAGGACCTGCCCGACATCGTAGAGGTCCTTCGACTCCACGACAGCGTTGCGGTCGTTTCGCTCAGGATGACACGATCGGACGTCGCTCACGTGTTCCGCTTCGCCAGATCA
This sequence comes from Gemmatimonadales bacterium, assembly GCA_038326215.1. Classification (GTDB taxonomy): domain Bacteria; phylum Gemmatimonadota; class Gemmatimonadetes; order Gemmatimonadales; family GWC2-71-9; genus Palsa-1233. Next base: position 2,370 of record JBBQJU010000153.1, read on the forward strand.
TCATCGATCGACTCCGGCAGCGCCAGCCCGTCGGCGATCTTGGCGAGCTGCTCCGCCTGCCGCCATTCACGCTCCAAAAGGGAGAGTTCCCCTTCGAGGTAGGTCCGCTCGGCGGACTCCGCGAAATACATTTCGATGGCGAGGCGGTGCTCGGCCGGCAGTGTCGCCACGTGGAGCATCGGATCACCGTAGCCGTACCAGTTCAAGCCGTCACGGCGTGCGAGGGGTGCAATCCCGTCCTCCGAAATGTCCCACCGCATCTCGCGTCGACGTGCCGGGTCCAACCACGAGGAGAGGTCTCCCTTGTGGGCGCCGAGCAGGACAGAAGCGCCGGACAGCGACTGCTGATTGCCACTCAGGGCGTTGAGCCCAGCCATCACCCGCCGTCCAACTCGTGCGACATCATCGCCACGCCACTCCGTGTCGAAGGAGCGGAGCCCATTCAGGGAGGACACCCGAAGCAGTGGGCCATCGTCACGCATAACCAGCCTCGCCCCGGCAAGCGTCTCCCCATAGAACGAGCGCCGCTTTCCGCTTTTCGGATCGGCCACAACCACCCGCGTCACATGTCGCATGAGGCCTCCCAATGCCATCTGAAACAGTCCGGCGCCCCCCAATAGGCCAATCGCTCCGCCAACCCCACCCAGTGCGAGATACCCGATTCCGGCCGCACCTGCCACGACGGCGGTGAGCCCCTTATTGCGACGCGAGCGACGCCGCATCGCCTCCCCATACCGCCACCCCGCGAACTCCGGCCGCTGCGCCGGACCAATGCGCACCAGTTCCAGCCCTTCCTTCACGCGGGCTAGACCGATGTTGTCGGTCGAGTAGCGCGTCGGCGTGTCGCGGAAGAGACGCTCGCAGGCGTCGATCGACTCCAGGCGAGTGTCGAACGGCACCAGGTTCCACTTGGCGCAGTGCCGGCACACCACCCAGAGCCGCCCCTGGGCTGCATCAAAGGCGAGCCGCCGCCCGATGGGCAGCGTCTCGACTACCTCGTTGGCGCCGAGGTCCTTGGTGCAGAAGAGGCAGGTGGAGTACATCATCCGACGCGGAAGAGCGTCTCGCCCCGAGGATACCGCGTCACCACCCGGTCCTTCAAGGCTTGATTGTCTCGACGGTCGAGCGTCGGATCGGCATCGAGGATGGTGCGCGCCAGCGCACGCGCCTCGGTGAGAAGGTCGGTGTCGTCGGGGAAGCGCGCGACCTTGAAGTCCACGCCGCCGGACTGCCGCGCGCCGAGCAGGTCGCCCTGCCGACGCTCCTGCAGGTCGAGCTCGGCGATCGCAAAGCCGTCGTCCGTCTTCGAGAAGGCACGCAGACGCTCCGGCACATCCTCGTTGACGGCGAGGAGGATGCAGTGCGAGTCAGCGCTGCCACGTCCCACGCGCCCACGCAGCTGGTGCAGCTGTGCCAGCCCGAAGCGTTCGGGGTGCTCGATGACCATCACGGTTGCATTGGCTACATCGATCCCGACTTCGATCACCGTCGTGGCCACGAGCACGCCGACCTTCCCGTCGCGGAAATCGCGCATCACCTGATCGCGCTCCGGCGCCTTCAGGCGGCCGTGCACCAGCCCCACCTGCACGTCGGGCCACTGCGCCGTGAGCGAGGTCGCCATCGTCTGGGCCGCGCGGAGGTCGGCCTTCTCCGACTCCTCGATGACGGGGAGAACGATGTAGACCTGTCCCCCCTTCAGCGCCGTCTCCCGCAGGAACTCGAAGACGCGGCGCCGTTGGGACGGCGTCCGCACGGCCGTCCTGATGGTGCCGCGGCCAGGCGGTCGCTCCTTGAGCAATGACGCATCAAGGTCGCCGTACCGGGTCAGCGCCAGCGAGCGCGGGATCGGCGTCGCGGTCAGCAGCAGCACGTCGGGCGCTTCCCCCTTCCCCATCAATGCCGCCCGCTGCTCCACCCCGAAACGATGCTGTTCGTCGATCACCACGAGGCCAAGGCGCTGGAAGGCGACCGACTCCTGCACCAGGGCGTGGGTCCCGACGACGAGCTTGGTGTCGCCAGTCCGGAGCCGCGTATGCGCCGCCTTCTTCTCCGCAGCCGTCAACCGACCCAGCAACAACTCCGGCACGAGCCCGAGCGGTGCGAGCAGCGTCGTGAGCGTGCGGTGGTGCTGCTCCGCGAGCAGTTCCGTCGGCGCCATCAACGCGGCCTGACAGTCGTTCTCCAAGGCCAGCAGCATCGCGAAGAGTGCGACCACGGTCTTGCCGGTGCCAACATCACCCATCACGAGGCGATGCATCCGCTCCTCGTGGGTCATGTCCTCGAAGATCTCGCGGATCGCCTTCTTCTGGTCACCGGTGAGCGGCCAAGGGAGCGCCTCGCGGAGTGCCGAGGTGAAGGTCTTGTGGAGCGTGAAGGTCTGGCCACGTTGGCCGTGACGCGCCACATGACGAGCGCGGGCGAGCATTAATTGGAGGTCGAGCAACTCGTCGAGTGCGAGGCGGCGGCGCCCTGCTTCCGCTTCGGCCATGCTCGTCGGCCGATGGACCGCCCGCAATGCATCGGCCAGGGATGGCAGCGCGAAGCGATCGCGCAGCGTCGGGTCGAGGACATCGGGCACCAACGGCGAGAGCGCATCGAGATGCGTCTCCATCAAGGCGCGGATCTGCTTGTGAGAGAGTCCCTCGGTCGCCGGATAGACCGGGAGGATCCGCCCGGCCGAGGCGGGATCATCGGCGTCGCCAAGAATCACCAGCTCACGCGGCGCCATCTGGCGGCCGTGATAGAAGCGGATGGGCCCGGCCACCAGAATCAACTGCCCCACGGCCAGCGTCCGATCGAGGAACGCCTGCCCCGGCCAGGCGCACTCGAGCAGCCCGCTCGCATCCTTGAGGACCGCATGGAAGACCCGCAGTCCCTTCCGCGTCGGTAGCACGCCCTTGCTGACCACCGTGCCGATACAGGCGACGTCGTCGCCCACCCGCGCCTGCGCGAGGGGCGTCGTGGTGGAGGCATCGATGTAGCGATGCGGCAAGTGATGCAGCAGGTCGTGCACCGACACCACTCCCAGCCGTGCGAAGGCATCGGCGCGCTTCTCGCCGATGCCTTTCAGGAACTGGATGGGGGTGTCGAGGCGGAGTTGGGCCATGGTCGAAGATAAGGGCAGACAGCGAACGGCGAACGGCGATTGGCGAACGGCGAAAGCAGACATGCCACAGCAATTGGACCGGTCCACCGCTCGCGGTTCGCCGTTCGCTGTTCGCCCTCGTCAGCTTTCCATGATCACCCGCACATCCTCATCGAGATCGCCATCCGCCTCGTCGCGCGTGAGCCACGAGACGGCGAAGAAGGTGGCCATTGCCAGAATCAGGGCGAGACCCGAGACCGTGACACCCGTCGGAAAGGTGTAGGCCTTGGCCCATGCCAGCGTCTCGAAGAGCAGCGTGGCCACCAGACCGACCGCCATCGACGCGAGGGCGCCCTTCTTCGTGGCGCCGGGCCAGTTGAGGCCGATGGCGAGCGCCGGCACCAGGGTCGAGGCGAAAAGCCCCCAACCGAAGACACCAAGGAGCGCCACGGCCTGACCACTCCCCAGCGCGAGGAGCGTGGCCAGCAACGCCAGCACGACCGTCGCGACGCGACCGCCGCGCAGCTCATCCGCGGACGGCCGTCCGAAAGCTCGCGGAAGATCATGGGTGAGCGCCGCCGCCCCGACACTGAAGAACGAATTGACGGTACTCATGATCGCAGCCGCAATGCCGCTGAAGACGACACCGGCGAGCCAGGGTGCGGTATAGCGGAGCAGAAAGGTCGGCGTCGCCTCGTCGCCCCTCGCGAGCGGCGGCAGATCACCCCGGAGTACGGCGGCCTTGATTGCCACGCCGACGCCGAAGAAGAGCAGGAGGGTGATCACCATGGCGCCGGTCATCAGCAGCGGGAACCAGCGTAGCCGGTGCGGATCCCGAAGCATGTAGTACTTGTGGATCACGTGCGGCTGACCAAG
>JBBQJU010000154.1:0-6281 GCA_038326215.1 Gemmatimonadales bacterium
CGGTCGATGCGCTGGTATTCCATCTCGGCTCGCGCAGCGTGGCACGCATCCCCGACCTCCGCTTCAGCGAAACGCCGTGGCCGTCCCTCCCTGGCAGTCATCCCGAACGGGTGCGCTCGCTCGTCGCCGCCCGCCTCGACATCGGCGACGAGTTCGTCGGCTGGCTCTGCCTCGGCAGCGAGACGCCGGCGTGGTTCCGCGAGGAGGACGAGGCCGTCGCACAACTGGCCGCGAGAATCCTCGCGGCCCGAGTGGCAGGGTGGACGGCAAAGGCGGAGTTGCGGGGGGCGTGGCGGTAGCTAGAAATCCACTGCCACCCGCACACTCACATTGCGCCCCGGATCATCCGCGTACGTCTTGTAGCGACTCAGGAATGCCCGGTACGACACATCAAGTAGATTGCGAACCTGCAGGTCGATGCGCAGCCGCTGCCCACCCACGTCGAGCTTCGCCCCACCACTCAACGACAGTAACGTGTAGGCCGCCGGGGCCACATCCTCGGGATCGAGGCGTGTCTGCCTGGTATTGTACTCGGCACCAACGTCGACATACGGCGCGGCCGTGCTCTGGCCTTCGTACCGCACGCCGCCCGTGAGTCGCAGTGGCGCCACGAAGGCGAGCGGCAGGTTGCTGCTGGTATTCTGCCCGCGGGTATAGTCGCCACCGGCGCGGAGATGCAGCCGCGTGGTCGGGTGATACTCCAGCGACGCCTCGATCCCGCGGAGCACGGCATCGCCCTGCGTGATGTCGAAGATCTGGAAGCCGGACGCCGGGTCGTCGATGCCAGTGGGGTCGGGGTAGATGTAGTTGGCGATCGCGTTGCGGAAGATGCCGATCTCGCCCTGGACCGCGCTGCTTTGCGCCCGTACAGCGAGGTCGACATTGAGCGAGGTCTCGTTCTTGAGGCCGGCGCTCCCGCGCTCGAAGCGCACCGTCCCCTCGTGCACACCATTCGAGAAGAGCTCGAAGGGCGACGGCGCGCGGAAGCCCCGGCCGACATTCGCGACCAGGACAATCGGCTCGTTCACGCGATACAGCGCGCCGACATTCCCGGTCACCGAGGAGTAGTCACGGCTCCCGGCAGCCAGCGCGAGCACGGCGTCGGCCTCGTTGGTCAGCCGCTGATAGTCATAGCGCGCACCGCCGGAGAACTGCCAGCGGCCGTGGTCCACCTGTCCGAAGCCGTACATGCCGACCGTCCCCGAGGAGGTATTCGGGATCAAGGTCTCCTCGCCCGACTTCTCGAACGCGGTGCGCATCGCGGCGACACCGAGCACCGTCGCCACGCCGCCAACCACCTGGTGGAGATGGATGTTGGCGGTCCCGGTGGTCGACAGCAGGCCGAGGGCGACATCGGTCGCCCCGGACTCCGCGAACTCGCGCCGCCGATTGCGCTCGCCGCCGAGATCGATGTCGAGCCGACCGCCACCCGAGGTCGCCAGGTTGCCGTTGATCGCGACACGGGTCGAACCGACGCGCTGGAACGGCGTCGCGGTTGGGTCCTCGCTCGGATCCTCGTGCACTTCAAGCCGCTCGGCGCGATGCGAGACGGTCGCCGTGACCGAGCCCCAATCGCCGCGCACGCCTACCGCCCCCGAGCCGCCCTGCATCGCGAGCCCCGAATTGAAGAGTGCTCCCGACGGGGTCCGCACGTCGTTTTGCTGGCGGCCGGAGAGCGTCGCGCGGAAGCCGATCCTGCCACGTGCCCCCTCGACCAGCAGCGTGCCGTCGGGGGCGCGGCCGTTGCTGGCATAGCTCCCACTTGCGGTGCCCCGCAGCAGCGCCCCGCGCTCCTTGGCATCGGGGAGTTCGCGCTGGACGACGTTGATCACGCCGCCGATCGCGTCAGAGCCATAGAGCACGCTCGCCGGACCGCGAATCACTTCGATCCGCTCGGCCGTGGCCGTCTCGACATTCGGGGCATGCTCGTCGCCCCATTGCTGCGTCTCCATCCGCTGCCCGTTGTCGAGGATGAGCACGCGGTTGCTGCTGAGCCCGCGGATCACCGGCTTGCCGATCCCGGTGCCGGTGGAGGAATTGCGCAGTCCCGGCTGGAGTTCCAGCACGGCACCGAGCGACGGGGCCTGCGAGGCAGCGAGGGCATCGCCGTGCAGCACGGAGAGCGGCTGCGGCGACTCGAGGACCGAGGTGCCGACCGGGGTGGCAGTGGTCTGGATGGTGGCGAGTTCCACCACGGTTGGCAGCAGTTTCGCCTCGAGCGTGGTCGTGCTGCCGCTCAGCGTGAGACGATAGACGCGCGGTCGGAAGCCGATCGCCGAGATGGAGATCCCGTAGGTCCCCTCGGGGAGGCCGCCGATCCGAAAGCGTCCCTCGGCGTCGGTTGTGGTGGAACGGTTCGCCTCGAGCACGCTGACGCGCGCCTCGACGAGCGGCGTCCCGGCAGAGTCAGTGACTCGGCCGGTCAGGATGACCGCGCCGATCAGGCGATCCACTGGACCGGCCGTGACACGATGGGGCGCGACCGGCGTGATCGCGAGGGATGCAAGCAATAAGGGAAAAAACATGAGCGCACTCCAATTCAACAAGATGATCCACGGAGACAATCCTGCAACTCGCCAAATGGCGAGGCAGCGACCGTCAGCTTCAACGCGTGTGGGTCAGTGCTGGAGGGGTGGTGCGCGGGGACCGACGGGAATCCCGACCGCGCGGCGCACGGTCGGTGTGGTTGCGGGGCGGCGTACAATGGTGATGAGATCGCCAAGCAGCGAGGGAGTCGCCGCGTCGTGGAACCCCTCGCCAGCGGACTGCAGGGTCTGGCCGAGGACGCAGTCGCCAGCGTGACAACTGACGCCGGCCGCCTCGATGTGCACGACCTGTTCGACGCGATCGCGGTGAAAGAGCGCGGCGTCCGCGAGCGGCAGCACCGACATCGCCACTTGCAGGACCATGGCGAGTCGACCCAGCACGCGACCGATACGGTGCGAGGCGCTCATCCGTACCCCGCGACGGCGGCGCGCTTGGGCGGGCCGTCGACCGGAATCAGGAACCAGAAGGTGCTTCCCTTGGTGTAGATCGACTCGACGCCGATCTGGCCGCCGTGCAGTTCCACAAAGCGTTTGCAGAGCGCCAGCCCCAGACCAGTGCCCTGCGCCGCGCGCGAGGCGGAGGTGTCGACCTGCGAAAATTCCTGGAAGAGCTTGGGCATGTCCTCAGCCTGAATGCCGACACCGGAGTCGGAAACCGAGATCCAGACGACATCCCGCGTGGACAGCTTCACTCGGTCCATGGCGCCGGCGCCAGCGGCCGCCGGCATCGGCGCCACCGTGCGCACCGCCGAGACGGTGATCCGCCCCCCATCGCCAGTGAACTTGGATGCGTTGGAGAGGAGGTTGAAGAGGATCTGCCGGACGCGCACGCCGTCGGCCAGGACATCCAGCGTCGCCCCCTCGGAGAGTTCGACCACGCATTCCTGATTCTTCGCCGTCCGCAGCGAGGCGGTGTCGGTGATCGCGCCGTTGATGCAGTCGCGCACATCGGTGCTGGCCAGCGACAGCTCCATCCGGCCGGCTTCGATCTTGGAGAGATCGAGGACGTCATTGATCAGGCCGAGCAGGTGACGCCCATTCCGGAGGATCGCTTCGAGGAATTCCTTCTGCTGCTCCTCGAGCGGGCCAAGTCCCTCAGTGAGCAGGAGATCGGAGAAGCCGATGATCGCGTTCAGCGGCGTCCGCAGCTCGTGCGACATGTTGGCGAGAAACTCGCTCTTGAGCTGGGTTGCTCGCTGCAACTCCTTGTTCTTGGCGGCGAGCATCCGCTCGTTGCGGCGCAACTCCTCGAGCACGGTGGTGCGGTCGAGGCCGAGCACGACCTGGTCGCCGAGGGTCTGGAGCAGCTGGCGATCATGATCTTCGAAGGGCCGGCCGTCCTTGCGGTTGTAGGCACAGACCGCGCCGACGACGAGGCCGGCCGAGCGGAGCGGCACCATCACGGCCGAGACCAGACGTCCGGCCAGCTGCTCATGGGGGTGATTGCGCGGGTCCTGCTCCATGTCCTCGACGAGGAGCGCCGTGTCTTCGGAGATGACCACACCGACGAGCGACTGCTCCATCGGCACCAGCGAGCCGACGGCCGGAAGGAGCGGACCGGAGCCCGCGACGACCTTGGCGAAGCGTCCTTCCTCCACCACCAACATGATTGCGCCACCTTCGGCGCCGAGCAGGTCGGCGGCCGCCTGCGCCACCTGGCGATTCAACGTGGCCAGATCGTTGCCCGCCAGCAGGGCCGCCGCGAGGTCGCGCAGTCGTTCGAGCTCGCCGTTCCGGCGGGCGGACGCGGTGAGTGCGCGCGAGAGGGAGGCTTTCTGGTGTTCCGCGAGCACGCGCCCGCGACGCACCGTGAGCAGGGCGATGAAGGACGACGTGGCGGCCAACAGCATGCCGAGGTCGTAGTGCGCCGACGCGAGCAGTGCCACCGACAGCCAACCAGTCACTAGCGAGGCGGCGACCAGCGGCCCGATGCCAAGGATCCGCCCATACCACGACCGCGCAGCCGCGGGCTTCTGGGTCGGAGTCTGGGCCGCCATGGTCAGGACGCCCCGTCGCGGGGGACGACCGCGTCGGCGACGTCGTCCTCGAGGATCTGGGTGAAGACGGTGGTGCCGTCGGCCAGCATCGCCCGCAAATAGGGGCGGCACATGCCGCACTGGTCGCCGCACCCGGTCTCGTCCATGATGGACTCGAGGGTCCAGCCGTTGGCGCGCGCGACCGGCAGCAGCTGCGCGAAGAGCAGCCGCTGGCAGACGCAGCGATCAATCCGGACGGCGGGACGCCAAGTCACGCGTGCAGGGTCCCCAGCGTGGCGGCAACGGCCCGGCCGATCCCGGCGCGGGGCTCCAGGGCATGCGCTGTGGTGGACATTTCGGAAATGTACGGAGATGACGTGCCGGATGCGAGGCGCCGCCCCCCTCGGGCTAGACCTTGTGGTACACCACGCGGCCCGCGCGCTCCCCGTCGTCGGCCTGATACAACTCGAAATCGGCGAAGAAGCGCGGCGCCTCGCCCCGCAGCGTCTCCAGCACCCGGACGGCGAGCCGCCGGATCTCCCGCTCCGCCCCCTCTCCGAGACGCAGTTCCAGCATCGTCCGCCAGGCGCGGATGTTCCCGCTCACGACAATCTTGGTCTCGGTGCCATTCGGCAGCACCGATCGCGCCGCCTCGCGCGCCATCTTCCGCCGGTGGACCCGATCCTCGACCCAGGCATAGCGCTCCATCAAGCGGTCCACGGCGGCGACGTAACTGGCCTGCGCCGAGGTCATCTGCTCCGACCAGGCCGCCTCGAGCGCCTCGTCGCCCTGAATCGCGGGCGGCATCACGAACGCCGCGGTCGATTCGTCGACGTATCGCTGGGACAGCTGGGAATAGCCGAAGCCGGCGCGATGGCGCACCAACTCGTGCGTCAACGACCGCGACACCCCCTCGATCAGGACCACATAGACCGCGTGCTCGAAGACCGAGCCGTGTCCCGCGCGGAGGATGTTGCCCAGATATTCCGCCGTGCTGCGCCCCGCCGGGTTGCTCTGGCTCATGTAGCAGAGGCGGCCGGCGAATTCGGCGATCTTCTCGCCGTCGGTCCCCTCCTCCTTCCACTGCACGGGGAGGTGCGCCGGCTCAACGAACTGCGGGCGGCCGATAAGCGTGACGACGGGATCGCGGTAGATGGTCAGCATGGGCGTCGACGGGTGAAAGGCGAGTGGCGAACGGCGAACGGCGAACGGCGAACGGCGAACGGCGAACGGCGAACGGTGAACCAACGACCAAATCTACAATGGTGGTCCGCGGTTCGCGGTTCGCTATTCGCTGTTCGCTACGGCCCCCACCGGCTCTCCCCCCACCGCCCCTCGCGCTCGATCGCCACCAGCGCCTCGGCCATCCCCTCCGGCAGCGTCGCCGCGTCAGCGCCGACTTTGAGCCGGCTCAGCGGGTCGCGGCCATCGTCGAGGATCACCCCGGGATTGAAGCGGCCGGTCGGGTCGAACGCCGCCTTGATGGCCCGGAAGCCGTTGATCGCCTCGGGGCCGAGGAAACGTTCGATCAGCGGCGCCCGGAGCCGTCCGGCGCCATGCTCGCCGGACGGCGTGCCACCGAGGGTGAGCAGCGCGCTGGCGACCGCCTCGTAGATCTGGCGGACCCGCTCAAGCCAGTCGCTCTCCCGCAGATTGGGGAGGAGGTTCACATGCACGTGGCCGTCGCCCGCGTGTCCGAACATCACCGCCTCGATCCGCGCAGCGCGGCAGGCGGCATCGACGGCGTCGAGGTACTGGC
>JBBQJU010000155.1:0-6270 GCA_038326215.1 Gemmatimonadales bacterium
AGGGCCCGCGAGCAGACACCAGCGTTCTCCGTCGAGACGCCAGAGTCGCAGGGTGGCGCCGGCCAAGGCACCGAGCGGCGCCAAGGCCCCGCCGACATGGCTCAGCAGCGGGGCAGCGTCATCCAGATGGTGTTTCCTCGATCGTTGAAAGCGACATGATCGGCGAGCCGCCGGATCATGTAGAGACCGCGACCGGTGGTGCGCTCGAGTGCGTCGGGCGTGGTCGGGTCCGGCAGCGCATCGGGGTCGAAGCCCTCGCCCTCATCGGTGACGCCGATGATGACCTGGGACGCGTGGAGCTCGATCTCGACAATGACGCAGAGCGCGGGGTCGTTGCGGTTGCCGTAGAGCATGGCGTTGGCGACCGCCTCGGCAACGACCGTACAGAGACGAAAATGCGCCCGCCCCGCCACCGGCTCGGGGCCGAAGCAGCACTGGGCCACGACGTCGACGAGGTGCCCGACCTGGGAGACGTCGCTGGGCAGGACGACACGAAATCGTTCGCGGTCGTCCGATTCGGGATTGGGCAGGCGCGAGGCGATCAGCATCGGCCCATCAGAAGCCGACGAGGGCCCCGGCCGGCGTATCGGCGATGGTGAACAAGGTGTCGAGCTTGGTGAGCTCGAAGAGGGCCCGGAGGTCCTCGTTGAGACCGGCCAGGCGCAACTCGCCACCGGCCTCGCGCACCTTGCGGTTCACCGAGACCAGCGCGCCAAGCCCCGACGAGTCGATGTAGGCGGTGGGGGTGAAGTCGAGCACGAAGCGACGATCACCGCGATCGAGGGCGTCCTGCAACAGCTGCTTGAGCTCCTGGCGGTTGGCCACGATCAGCTGCCCTTCCACGGCCACCACCACGACGCCGCCTGCATCACGCGTTTCGTTGAACGCCATCGGTTCCTGCTCCTTGAGTCGAGTGCACCCGCAGGGTGGCCTGCAGCACCACCATCGCGGCAACGTCCACAATATCGTCCGGTGTGGCCCCGCGCGACAGGTCGGACATCGGCCGGGCCAGTCCCTGCAGCAGCGGCCCCGCAGCAGAGGCGCCCGCCAATCGCTCGGTCAGCTTGTAGGCAATGTTGCCCGCCTCGAGCGAGGGGAAGACCAGCACATTGGCTCGTCCTCCAACCGGCGACCCCGGACACTTCCGAGCAGCGATCGAGGCGTCCAGCGCGGCGTCGGCCTGCAACTCCCCGTCCGCGGGGATATCCGGCGCCAGGGCCCGGAACGCCTCGACCGCGGCCCGGACCCGATCGACCTCCGGCCCGGCGGCACTCCCGAGCGTGCTGTAGGAGAGAAAGGCCACCACTGGGTCGTCCCCGACCAAGGCACGCCGATCCTCAGCCGCCGCCATCGCCGCGGCGGCCATCTGCTCGGGCGTGGGCACCGGAATCACGGCGATGTCCGTGTAGGTGAGGACTCGGCCGTCCGGGAGGCCGAGATACATCGCCGAGGTGACTGCTGTGATTCCCTCGGCCAGGCCGATCGCCCAGAGCGCCGCCCGGAGGACATCCGCCGTGGGGGCGACCGCCCCCGCAACGCAGCCGTCCGCCAAGCCAAGCCCGACCAAGGCAGCACCGAAGCGGAGCGGGTCGGCGGCGAGGTCGAGCGCGTGAATCCCATCCCGGACGGAGGCCGGCCGACGATGGCGCAGCCAGTTGGCCACCTCGGGAAGCCGCGCATCCTGCGCGGGGTCGATGTGCCCCGCCCCCAGCAGGATGGGGTCGGCGATTCCCAGGGCGTCGAGCGTCGCCGCGGCCGACTGCACGCGCGGATCATCACCTTCCGGCAACACAATCCGCGCGCGGGCGCCGGCGGCGCGGGCGCGGACGGACTCGCGGAAGGTCACCGCCCGTACCGTGTCGCGAGGGCCTTGGCCACCGCAGGGTGCACCAGGCCATCGAGGTTGCCGCCGAAGCGTGCGGCGGTTCGCACCAGCGACGAGGAGAGATAGGTGAGATCCACAGCCGGAACCAGAAACACCGTCTCGAGCGTCCCGTGCAGCTTGCGATTCATCATCGCCATCTGGAATTCGTACTCGAAGTCGCTCACCGCCCGCAGTCCGCGCACCACGATCGTGGCGTCGCGCTTCCGCGCGAAATCGGCGAGCAGCCCCGAGAAGGAAGCGAACTCGATCCGCGGATCATGGTCGGTCACTTCCTCGAGCATGGCCAGCCGCTGCTCGACGGTGAAGAGCGGCTCCTTCGCCGGATTGATGGCGACGGCAACGATGAGACGATCCACCATTGTCAGCGCCCGGCGGATGAGATCCTCGTGCCCGCGCGTCGGCGGGTCGAACGAGCCGGGGTAGATCGCGATGCGAGTCATGGAGCCCGAAAGAAGGAGACGGCGATGTCGCCCCAGCGGCGCGTGTCGGCACCAGGGAGGGTGACCGTCGGTGGATGTTCGACTGCAAGAATCCCTGCAAAGGGGCGTTCGCGCCAGAGGTCGACGAGCCGGGCGGCAAAGTCCACCGAGAACGGCGGGTCGGCCAGCGCCAGGTCGAAGGCCCCGGGCTCCAGCGTGGCGGCCATCCGCATGGCATCACCACGACGGACGGTGGTCTCGGCCTCCGCGCCAAGGGACGCGATGTTGCTCTTGATCGTGGCGAGGGAGGGCGCGTGCAATTCGACGAAGGTGGCGTGGCGGGCACCACGAGAGAGCGCTTCCAGCCCGAGGGCCCCGCTGCCGGCAAAGAGATCGAGGACTGTGGCGTCGGCGAGCTCAGGCCCGAGGATCGCCAGCCAGGCTTCGCGGACCCGCTCGGCGGTGGGGCGGACCCGCTCGTCCTTCGGCACCTGCAGCCGGCGGCCCCCCCAGCGGCCACTCACAATGCGCGTCACGCGCGGCGCGCCGGTGCGAGCGAGAGGACCCGCGCCTGCAGCGATGAGACGCCACGGAATTCATTGCGCTCCAACCGGAAGGCGACGTCCACGAATCCCTCGGCGAGCCCGGCCGCCCGATCCGCCCAGCCGAAGGCAATGGCGTCGAGGATCCGGCCATCGGCCGCCAGGCTCGCCTTGAGGTGCTTCTCGCCGACGGTGCGCGTCCCCTGGAGCCGAACGTGGCGGGTGCCAAGTACCGGCGCGGCGTTGCCCATGCCACAGGGTTCCAGATGACGCCCCATCCGCTCGAGTTCGTCCGTGACCTCGGCGAGTGGCAGCTCCAGATCGACCCGCTGCGTCGGCCCGAGGTCGTCGAGCGTCAGCTGCGCCCGCGCCACGCCGACGAAGCGCGCCCGGAACTGCTCGAGCTGATCGCTCGCGATGGTGAGGCCAGCCGCCATCTTATGGCCACCGTAGCGAATCAGCAGATCGCCGCACGCTGTCAGCGCGGCGTGCAGGTCGAAGCCGTCGATGCTGCGACCGCTCCCCTTCCCCACCACACCGTCCAGCCCAATCAGAAACGTCGGCCGGCCATAGCGCTCGACCACGCGCGAGGCCACGATGCCGATCACGCCGGGGTGCCACCCCTCGCCCGCGAGGACGATCGCCGGAAACGCCACCGGATCGGCAAAGTCCCGCTCGACGATCGCCATGGCGTCGTCCTGGATCTGCTGGTCGAGCGCCTGACGCTCCCGATTCAGCCGCTCGAGGCGACTGGCGAGTTCGGCTGCCTCGCCCTCGTCGTCGGCCAGCAGGAGCCGCACGCCGTCCTTCGCGTCGGCGATCCGCCCAACGGCGTTGAGGCGCGGTGCCAGCGTGAAGCCGACCTGCCCCGCGCGCACGGGCTTGCCGGCGAGGTCGCACTGGGCGAGCAACGCGCGCAGCCCTGGCCACCGCGAGTCCTGCAGCAGCCGGAGGCCGTGCTTCACCAGGATGCGGTTCTCCCCGACCAGCGGCACGACATCGGCGACCGTGGCGATCGCGACATAGTCCAGCAGATGCATCGGGAAGGAGGCCGGCAGCCGAAGTGGTTCGACCAGTGCCTGCACCAGCTTGAAGGCGATGCCAGTGCCGCACATCATGCCCAGCCCGGCGCGGTCGTCCGCGCGCTGCGGATTCACGATCGCATCGGCTTCAGGGAGGATCGGCCCAGGCAGGTGGTGATCGGTGATAATGACCTGTCGGCCTGCTGCCTTCGCGGCGGCGACGGCCTCGATGGCGTTGGTGCCGCAGTCGCAGGTGAGAATCAGTCCGGCGCCGACGCGGTCCGCCTCCGCGAGCCCGGCCGCGCCGAAGTCATAGCCATCGGTGGTCCGGTGCGGCACGAACGGATAGACGGTCGCGCCCGCCATCCGCAGCGCGCGCGTCAGCACCGCGGTGGCGCACTGCCCATCGACGTCGTAGTCACCGTGCACGAGGATCGGCGTCTTCGCCGAGACGGCGGCGGTGATGAGGGCGACGGCATCAGCCATCCCCGACAGCGTGTGCGGATCCGCGAGGGCGTCAAGGGTCGGGCGGAGGAACGCCCGGGCCCGGGCCTCCTCCGCAAACCCCCGCTGCACCAGCAACTTGGCCAGCGGGAGCGGGAGGGAGAGCGCCTCCGCCAGCGCGTCGGCGGCCTCGGGGTCCGGGGCCGGTGCGATGCGCCAGCGGGGCGCGGCGGTCAGACGACCGATTCCTGCAGGTAGATGATGGCGCCGCACATTTCGCAGCCTTCGAGCAGCAGCCCCTCCGCTTCGAGTCGGCCGATGCGCGACGACGGAATCGCCGTGTAGCAGGCGGTGCAGATCGACTTGGTGGAGGGCACCAGGATGTCCACCTTCCGCGAACTGCGAAGTCGATCGTACCGGGTGCGCAACGTCCGGTCCAGTGCCGAGGCGGACAACTCGCGCTCCGCCTTGGCCGCCTCGAGTTCCGCGTGCAACCCGGCGAGCCGCTCGGCGAAGGAGGCACGCGCCTCCGCCTGTTCGGCCTGCAGCCCCGCCAGGCGGCTTTCGATGTCCGTCACGGCGTTGCCGCGGGTCGTGGCGTCATCAGCCAACCGCATCCACTCGCTCTCTTCCTGCGCGAGAATGCTGCGCGCGAGTTCGACATCGGCCATCAGTTGCGCGGCGAGGCGCGGGTTGCGCTCCTGCTCGAGGCGGACGCGCCGCTTCTCCTGATTGCTCTTCTGCGTGTCGAGCTTCGTCGCGGTCTCATCGCGGCGCCGCGCGAAGTCGGTGGCGGTGCGCGTCGCCGAGTGGATCTCGTTCTTGATCCGGTCAACGGCGACATCGAGGAGGGCGCGCTCGCTCTCCAGAGCCTCCAGGCGCTCGGCCAGTTCGGCGAGACGGCGATCCTTCGCTTGGACATCGAGCAGCTTCGGCAAGTCAGGATGCATCAGGAATCATTCCTCTGTTGGCGGATCGTCGCGGCTCGCGCGCGGGCGCGGCGCAGTGGCAAGATACATCCGGAATCGGGCCTGACCCTCTTTGGTGAGCGCGCGCCACCGGCGGCTGCGCTCCTGGGAGTCGGGTTCGGCGGCGATTTCGGGGAACTGGTGGATCTCTTCCAGGGCCTCCAGCGCCCCAGCGTACTCCTGGTCCGTGTGGTACCCCTCCCCGGGCGGCGGAGAGTCCAGCAACGCCTGCCACGCCTCCTGGGCCCGGGGATCGAGGCCCATCACGGCGTCGCCGACCGGGGCGCCGTCGGGCAGCGCCACGAGGGCGCCGTAGATTCGGGCAAAGGTCGGCACCGTGTACCGGTCGGGAGGCAATTCCCCGCACGCCCGCGCCAGCCAGGCCGGCGCGGTGAGCAGCAGACGGAGCAGCTTCCGCTCGATCTCGGCCCCCGGCGTCCGAACCGCCGCTCGACGCGGCGGAGGCCGCTCCCCCCGGCCCGGCTCCTCACGATGCCAGTCGGGCGGGCCCTCCGGCTCGGCACCGGTCGCCTGACGGGGCGGGAGCATCGCGACGCGTGCCTTGGCCGCGGCCTCGGTCGCCACCACCTCGCGGGGAATCCCCAGGCGCTCGGCGACACGCGAGATGTACAGCTCGCGGGTCACCGGTTCGCTCGCGGCCCGCAACGTCGAGAGGAGCTTGTCGAGTGCCTCGCGCGACTTGCGCACGTCTGCAAACCATCCCTTCCGCTCCAGCAACTGCAACTTCCGCTCGAGCAGGTCGACGGCGTCCTCAAGGATCGGCGTCAGCGCCTCCGCCCCGCCATGCTGCACCACCGTGTCCGGGTCCTCGCCGGGCGGCATGGTAGCCACCCGCACCCGGACGCCATGCGCGAGCAGGACATCGCCCGCACGGAAGGTCGACTTGAGACCGGCTGCATCACTGTCGTAGAGAATGACGACTTCACCCGTGAAGCGCTTGAGCAGCGTCGCCTGGGCCTCGGTGAAGGC
>JBBQJU010000156.1:0-6247 GCA_038326215.1 Gemmatimonadales bacterium
GGCTTGCCGACGGCGTCGTCGTCGGCAGCGCGTCGCGCTGGACGGTGCCTGATGTCGGCGGCCCGTGCCTTCGTGGCGCTGGGCAGCAACCTCGGCGACCGTGAGGCAATGCTGGCGCTGGGGCGGCGGGAACTCGCCGCCTTGCCGGACACCATCCTCCGTGCCGAGACGGCTCCGGAAGAGACCGCGCCGCTCGGTGGACTCGCGCAGCCGACCTATCTGAATCAGATGGTCCTGCTTGACACGCGACTGCCGCCAATGGCGCTGTTGGCCGCCTGCCATCGGATCGAGCAGGACGCCGGACGCGAGCGGTGCGAGGTGTGGGCCTCCCGCACGCTGGACCTTGACGTGGTACGATACGGTGACCTGCTCTGCGACACGCCGACGCTGGTGCTGCCGCATCCCGGACTTCGCGACCGCCTCTTCTGGGCCCGCGAGGTCGCGACCTTGGAGTCCCATGGCTGACCGTCCCCTGACCATGCCCGACCTCGCCATCCGGAAGCGTGATGGCGTGCCGATCGTGATGCTGACCTGCTACGACGCGCTCTTCGCTCGCCTCCTGGAAGCGGCGGGGGTCGACATCCTGCTCGTCGGTGATTCGGTCAACGAAGTGCTGGCGGGGCGGCGCTCCACGCTCAGCGCGACGCTCGACCAGATGATCTATCACGCGGCCAGCGTACGCCAGGGCGCGCAGCGCACGCCAATCGTCGTCGACCTGCCGTTCCTGACCTATCAGGTCTCGATCGAGGACGCGATCCGGAACGCGGGGCGCGTCATGGCCGAAACCGACTGCCATGCGGTGAAGCTCGAGGGCGGCGAGGTGATGGCGCCAACGGTCGAGGCACTAGTCGCCCGCGGCATCCCGGTGGTCGGCCACCTCGGCCTGACGCCGCAAAGCGTGCATGCCCTCGGCGGCCACCGGGTGCAGGGACGCGAGCTGTCCGCCGCGGAGCGGATGCGCCGTGATGCGCACGCACTCGAGTCGGCGGGAGCGAGTGCGATCGTCCTCGAACTCGTGCCCCGGGACCTCGCCACCGAGATCTCCGCCTCGCTGCGCATCCCGACGATCGGCATCGGCGCGGGCGTCGGCTGTGATGGGCAAGTGTTGGTCCTGCAGGATATGCTGGGGCTGAATGCCGGGTTCCAGCCGAAGTTCCTGCGCCGGTATGCCGAGCTCGCCGACACGGTGCAGTCCGCAGCCCGGCAATTCGGCGATGACGTGCGGGCACGTCGCTACCCTGACGATGAGCATTCCTTCGGATGAACTCCCTCACGCAGCACACCACCATCGCCGGCCTTCGGGCCGCCCTCGCCGTGCATCGGCAGGCAGGCCGCCGGATTGCGCTGGTGCCGACCATGGGGTTTCTCCACGAAGGGCATCTGGCACTGGTGGACGCCGCTCGGTCGCAAGCGGACCTCGTGGTGATGTCGATCTTCGTCAACCCGCGGCAGTTCCAGCCGGGGGAGGATTTCGAGCACTACCCGCGCGACCTCGCCCACGACCGGGCGCTCGCCGAGGCACGCCACGTCGATATCCTCTTCACCCCGGACGTCGGCGAGATGTATGGCAGCGGTGACGAACTACGGATCGTGGCCGGGGAGACCGCGGCTCGATGGGAAGGAGAGTTCCGGCCGGGACACTTCGATGGGGTCCTGACGGTGGTCGCAAAGCTCTTCAATATCGTGCAGCCCGACGTCGCCTGTTTCGGCCAGAAGGACATCCAGCAGGTCACACTGATCCGGCGCATGCTGCAGGAGCTCGACATCCCGGTCCGGCTGCACGTCTCCCCGACGGTGCGCGAGGCAGACGGCCTGGCCCGCAGTTCGCGCAACGTCTACCTCACGCCGGAACAGCGGATCCAGGCCGTGGCGCTGTCGCGCGGCCTCCGGGCGGCCGAGGCCGCCTTCGAACAGGGGGAGACCGACGCCGCCGCGCTGGAACGGGTGGTACGGCGCGTCCTCGAGCACGAACCGGACATCGCGACGGACTATATTGCGGTCGTCGAGCCACGACGGCTCGCCCCGGTGTCGACCGTCGACGCCGGGACGATTATCGCGCTGGCTGCCAGAGTCGGGAACACCCGTCTGGTCGACAACGTGATCCTGGGAGACGAGGACGTCTGACGTGCGCCGCCGCCTGATGAAGTCGAAGATCCACCGCGCCACCATCACCGCCGCCGACCTCCACTACGAGGGGTCGCTGACGCTGGACACGGAGTTGATGGCAGCCGCAGATCTCGTGGAATACGAGGAGATCCAGGTCGTCAACGTGAACAACGCCCAGCGGTTCACGACCTATGTCATTCCCGGACCGGCCGGGAGCGGGGTCGTGCAGCTGAACGGCGCCGCCGCCCGCCTCGGCATGGTCGGTGACCTCGTCATCTTGATCGCCTACGGTGACGTCGAAGACACCGAGTTGGCTGCCTTCACCCCCGCCGTCGTCTTCGTGGACGCGCAGAATCGGCGGGTCGAGCCGGCAGCGTGAACCACGAGTCGCCGTTGGCGCCGGGCACGGCCCAGGACGGACTCCCGCCCTGGGCCGTCGTCTCGCCCGGTCGGCGCGAGCACGTCGGGCGCGTCGTGGCCCTGCTGCGACACTGGACCGTGGCGATGAAGTTGGCGCCTGACGAAGCGGCGCGTTGGCTGCGTGCCGGTTGGCTGCACGACGCGCTGCGCGATGCGCCCGAAGCGGAGATGCGGCGCTGGGCCCCGACCGTCGAGGGACCGGTGGAGTTGCGACACGGTCCCGCGGCCGCTGCGCGCGCTGAACTGGAGGGCGAGGCGAACGCCGATGTCCTGAGCGCCGTGCGCTGGCATTCGGTCGGCTGGGCGGGGTGGGGCCGGACAGGCCGGGCGCTGTATTGCGCCGACTTCCTCGAACCAGGCCGCACCTTCGCGCAAGAGGAACGTGCCGCGCTCGCCGAGCGCTTCCCGGAGGCGCCCGACGAGGTCCTTCGCAAGGTCGTGGTGGCGCGCTTCGCCTACGCCGACGCGCAGGGGTGGAGTCATCCGCCGGAGTCCGCCGAATTCCGTCGCGTGGTCTGCGGATGATGACCCCGCCGAAGGGGGTGTGGTGGATCGCGGGTGGCGCGGTGCTCCTCGCGCTCGTGGCGTTTGCCCTGCGACGGAGTGCACCAGCCCCGTCGACACGCCTTGACGCGGACAGCGCGCTGGTCGGGCTGCCACCGATGGCACGGCGCGTCACTGTCGAAGTCCTCAACGCGAGCGGCGTCGATGGTCTCGCCCGCGTCGGCATGGCCAGGTTGCGCCGCGTGGGCCTCGATGTGGTCGGGACCGGGAACGCGACGGCCGCCCAGCGTGAGGCCGGGGTGACCCTGGTGCTGATTCGACGCGGCGACTCCACCGGGGCAGGGCGGGTGCTCGTGGCGTATCCCAAGGCCACCATTCGCGTCGAACCATCGTCGACCCCCTTGGTCGATCTGACGGTCGTGTTGGGGACTGATGCCGTACCTCGGAAGGCACCATGACTGGGCCCACCCTGTTGGTCGTGCGAGATGCCGTCCTGTCGCTCCATCGTGAGCTGCTCGAGACGGAGCGACTGGCCTGGGAACGCCTGAATGGCCGCACCGTTGGCAACGTCGAGTTGCTGCACCTCGCCATCGAGGACCCATGGTTCAGCTGGCTCCGGCCGCTCACTGCGCTGATCGCGGCGATGGATGAAGCGCTGGTCGATGACACACCCGACGCAGCGGCGCGCACCGCGGCGATCCTTGGCGAGGCGTCGTCGCTGCTGCATCCTGACGAGAACGGCAGCGACTTCCAGCAGCGCTACCACGAATTCGTGCAGCGTGCGCCGGATGTCGCCGTGGCCCATGGTCGACTGACGCGCACGCTCGCCGCCTAGCGCTCGTCGCGGGCGTCCTCCCACCCGACGACCGCCAGCACCAGATCCATCACATTGGTACCCGTCGGGCCGGTGCGCAGCAGCGCGCCGGCACGGGCGAGGAGCGGATGGGCATTGTGTCCGTCGAGTGCCGCGCGCGGATCGCCGAGGACGGCGAGGCGGGCCCACGTCCCGGTATCCACAATGGCCCCGGCCGCATCGGTCGGTCCGTCGCGCCCGTCGGTCCCCGCGGAGAGTAGGGTGATCGGGAGAGGCGACACGTCGAGCATCTCCGCGGCGGCGAGCGCCAATTCCTGCGCCCGGCCGCCGAGCCCGATGTCGTCCTGCCGCGAGACCGTCGTTTCGCCGCCCCAGATGAGGAGCAGCGGACGAATCGAATCGCCGTGGCCGTCCTCGCGAAGCAGCTGATTCTGTTGCTGCCAGTCGCGTGCGGCGCGCATCGCTTCGACCGCGACCGCCCGCCCTGCCTCGCGCGCCTCGCCCACCAGCGGGGATGCGGCGAGGCGCTGCACGCAATCGCGTCGGCCGGCGGCCTGCGCAGCGGCACGCATCGCGATCGTGTTCGAGGCGACGATCGTGTGGTGTACGGTGGCCAAGGGAGGCGTCGTCACGCACGGCCCCGAAGCAATGGTGGAGAGGTCGTCCCCAACCACGTCCGAGATCAGCCAGACGTGTACGTCCTGCGCGCCAAGTGCCTCCGCGAGGCGCCCGTCGCCCCAGCGAACTAGCTGTCGCCGCTCGGCGTTCATTGCCTCGATTGGCATGCCTCGGCGGTGCAGGGCGGCAAACGCCTGGACGAGCTCCGCGGTGGTCATCCTCCCACGCGATGCAGCGAGCAATGAGGTGGCACCCCCCGAGAGGGCCACGTGGACCTCGGCATCGGCCGGCAGCGCGGATACCAGCGCCTCGAGCGCCTCGGACGCCGCCAGCGATCCGGCGCCCGGGACCGGATGATCGCCCACCATCTGCCGGAGCGGCGGGCGGACCGCTCCACCGCCGCGCGCGCCGATGACCAGGCCGCCCGCGACCGATCGACCAGCCCGCTCCAGAGCGTCCCGCAGCGCCTCGGCCATTCCCTCCGCCGCCTTGCCCACGGCGATGATCCATGCAGGGCGTACCCCAGTCGATAGCGGCAGACCATCCATGGCGGTACTCGGGTGCACAGCAGCGACCGCGTCGTTGAAGACGGCGCGGAGGAGCTCGGCGGGGGTGGTGCTCACATCGTGCACAGTGACTCCTGAGGCGTTCCCGCCAATATTACCCCGATCTTCCACTTGGTCAGGCCATGTCCGTCTCCACTCGCCCGCGCGTCATTGCCACTCGTCGCCTCCCGCCCGCCACGGAGGCGCTCCTGACGGAGCGTTTCGACGCGGTCCTCTCACGTGACGACCACGTCATGTCGGCGGAGGAATTACAGGCCGCCCTCGGCGACGCGGACGCAGTCATCTGCACTGGCGCCGATCGCTTCGGGGCGGACGTACTCGCCGCCTCCCCACGGCGGGCACGCATCATCAGCAACTACGCCGTCGGGACCGACAATCATGATCTCGCGGCGGCGGCGGCCCATGGGATTGTGATCACCAATACCCCTGACGTGCTCACCGATTGTACCGCGGACATCACGATGGCGTTGATCCTTGGCACGCTCCGCCGCACCGGCGAGGGGGAACGCGAACTTCGCGGCGGCCGGTGGACCGGAATCCGGCCGACCCATCTGCTGAGCGCCAAGGTGACCGGCCGGAGCCTCGGCATCATCGGGCTCGGGCGGATCGGACGCGCGGTGGCGCGTCGGGCACACTTCGGTTTTGCGATGCCAGTCCTCGGCTATTCGCGCACGCCGAAGGACGCCGCGGCATTGGCAGCCGACGGCATCGAGTCGGTCGCGACGCTCGAGGAACTTCTGGCGCGCGCCGATGTGGTTTCTCTGCACGCACCGAGTACGCCGGAGACACGGAATCTGATCAACCGTCAGCGACTGGCCTTGATGAAACCGGGGTCCTTCCTGATCAACACGGCGCGCGGTGATTTGGTTGACGACGATGCGCTGATCGCGGCGCTGCTGGCGGGGCATCTCGCGGGTGCCGGGCTCGACGTGTATCGGGGTGAGCCGCATCTCGATCGGCGGTATTTGGCGCTGGAGCAGGTCATGTTGTTGCCTCACCAAGGCTCGGCGACCCGTGAGACGCGGGAGGCGATGGGGGCGATGGTGGTGGCCAATCTGGAGGCGTTCTTCGCTGGGCAGCCGGTGCCGAATCGCGTGGTCTAGTGCTGCCTGACCATCCGCCCCATCACCATCCCCAGCCACAGCGCCCCCAGCCCCAGCGTCACACTCAGCCCGACATTCGCCGCCGCGCCGGCAAGCTTGCCATCCTCGATCATCCG
>JBBQJU010000157.1:0-6241 GCA_038326215.1 Gemmatimonadales bacterium
GAAGTTGCCGGGGTGGGAGACGATCCCCTGGAGGCCAAGTGCTTGCGAGCGCGTCAGTTCACCGGAAAATGCCGACAGGGACTTGGCCCGGAGCTCGGGGTCGGGGGACGCCAGATTGATCAGGTACGAATCGTGCGAAACGATCGCCCCGACAGGATGCTCAGCCCTCGCACGCTGGAACGCGGCGGCGATCTCCGGCGTCACCACAGGTTCCCGCCACATGTTCGGGGTCTTGGTGAAAAGCTGGATCGCCGTGGCCCCGATCGCCGCTCCGCGGCCCGGGGCCGTGGCCGGGCCGCCTTGCGTCGAGACGTGGGCCCCCAGCAATTCCCCTGGGCGGTCCGCGGCCTCGGCCGCCATCCCTTCGGTACGAGGTTCCGTGTCGGACATCTTGCGCATTGATCCCTTGCCTCAGCTGTTGGCGGGCGTCGCCCGGAGCACCGGGCCGCGACCGTTGGTGGTCCTCGTCGGCTCGCCGGACGAGCGCCCGATCGGGCTCGAGGGCGAGTTGGTGCGTGCCGGCTTCCAGGTGGCGGAGGCCGCCGATGTCCTCGCGCTGCCAGACGACCGTCCCGCCCTCGTCCTGGCCACCTGCCGATCGCTGGCGCTCGGCGGCCGCGAAATGATCGATGCCCTGAGCTCGGCTCGCCGAAGCGGCGCCCAGATTATCTGCCTGATCTCCAGCGACGATCCCACCGACCTGGTGCGCGCGGCGGAAGCGGGGGCCGATGAAGCGATCCTGCTTCCGCTGGAAGGTCGCCAGCTGATCGCCCGACTCCGTGCCCGCCTGGTCGCCCCACGCGGGAGCGAGTCACAGGGGCGCGGCCACGATCTCCGGCTCTTCGAACTGATGCAACTCGTTGCCTCGGAACTCTACCGCGAAGATATGCTGCATGCACTCGTCCATGGGCTCGCGCGTGCGCTTGACCTGACCTCGGTCAGTTGTCTGCTGCATCACCCGGAGGCGTCCAGCGGTCGGCTCATCGCGGCGACGGACTTGCCGAAGCTCCGCGACGCGGACGTCGAGTTGGACAAGTGGCCGGACGCCGTGGCGGCCGCTGCATCCGGGTTGACCTGCTTCCTGCGCGACGTTCGCGAGAGCCCGCTCTTCCGTGGCACCAGCCGCCCTGGCGTGCTGGGACCGTCGACCGATCTCGTCAGTACGGCTGCCATCCCGCTCCGTCCCATGGGCCGCAGCCTCGGATCGGTCGTCGCCCGCACCCGTCAGGGTGAGTCAGCTCTCACGCCCGGCCAGGTGGAGTTCGTCGAGCTGGCCGTGGCGGCGACGGCCCGACTCCTCGAGACCGAAGAGCGGCGCGGGGCAATCGTGCGCCGCCAGGCGATCACGGCGCACGTCGACCCGCTCACCGGCTGCGGAACGCTCGATGCGCTCGACCGACGGATTCGCGAGGAGTTCGACCGCGCCCGCCGCTACGACGTCACCTTCGCGCTCGTCCTGCTCGATGTCGACGGGATGCGCGTCATCAACGAGCGTCTCGGCCGGGATGGCGGGCACCGCGTGCTGGCCGATCTCGGCCGCCTCTTTCAGCGCGAACTGCGCGCGCCTGATTTCGTCGCGCGCTACGGTGGTGAGGAATTCCTGCTACTCTTGCCCGAGACCGACCTGATCGGTGCGCGCGACACGGTGCACCGGATTCGTGAGCGGCTCGATCCCGCGGGCCTGGGCGAACTCCAGCTCGGCGTGCGCTGTCGCCTGACCGCGGGCGTTGCCGTCTACCCGCATCCGGGCGTTCATCGGCCCGAGGATCTCTTCGCGCGTGTCGAGGCGGCATTGCTCGACGGGAAGGGACAGGACGTCGACCGGATCGGCAGCGCGGCCTGACCGCACCCGCTAGCGCTTCCGGCGGAGCCAGACCAGCGGATCGAGGGCGATCTGCTGCTCCCCACGGATCTCGAAGTAGAGATGCGGTCCCCGATCAGAGTTCGCCCCGCCGACGGCCCCGATGACCTGCCCTCGCGTCACCTGCTGGCCCTCCGTCACCGACGCGTTCTGCAACTGCATGTACAGCGAGTAGTAGCCATC
This sequence comes from Gemmatimonadales bacterium, assembly GCA_038326215.1. GTDB lineage: Bacteria > Gemmatimonadota > Gemmatimonadetes > Gemmatimonadales > GWC2-71-9 > Palsa-1233. Next base: position 2,045 of record JBBQJU010000157.1, read on the forward strand.
GCCGTGCTGGACAAAGACCGAGAGGCCGTACGTCGACAGGCGGCGCACCAGCACCGCAGTGCCCGCCTCGACGGCCTTCACCGGCGTCCCCACGGGCGCGCCGATCCCGATCCCCTGATTCCGGACGACGCCGCCGTTCTTCAGCGTGTCCCGTCCGAACTCGAAGAGGATCTGGCCATCGACCGGCCACTCCAGCTTGCCGAGATCGGCCGTCGACAGGTTGCGCCCGGAGGGAACGGGTGCCACTGCGCCGGGTCGTGCGGTGCGATTGGCTTCCGTGGTCCGGCGGGTGCGCTCCAGTGACGCGAGCAAATCATTGACCCGCGCTTCGTCGCGTTCGAGGGTGGTCAGTCGCTGCTGGGTCTGCGCGGAGGATCGCTGCAGCGTCCTCAGCTGCGCCTGTCGCTCATCAGCCAGATTCGCGAAGCGCTCGAGTTCCGCCTCGCGCTCGTCGCGCCGACGATCCAGCTCCGTCCGGATGCCCAGCAGCTCGTTGCGCTGGCCACTGACGCGCCCGGTGAGCCGCTCGACGTCCCCGACCAGTGCGCGGTCCTGACGTGAGGTGAGGTAGAGATACTTGTAGCGGGTGAGGAGGTCGCCGAACGACTCCGCCGCGAGCAGCACCTGGAAGGTGTAGAGTGGGCCGCGCTTGTAGATGTCGGCCAACCGGCGCCGAAGCACCGCCTTGCGATCAGCCAGATTGTCCTGTGCCAGCGTCATCTCGGCGGCGGAGCGCTCGAGTTGCGAGCCGAGGCCGCCGATCTGCTTCTCGATCTCGCTGACCAGCCGCGTGGTGGCGTCGCGCTGCCGTTCGATGTTGCGGAGGGCTGCACCGACGTCGGTCACCTGTCCGCTGATGCGCTGCTGCTGCCGCTGGAGCTGTTCCCGCTCCTGCCGGATCTGGTCGAGGCGACGACGGGAGGCCTCGAGATCGGGGTTGGCCTGGGCGCTGAGGGGCAACACAACGAAGGCGATCAGCGAACAGCGAACCGCGAACCGCACGAATCGTTCACCGATTCGCGGTTCGCCATTCGCCGCTCGCGGTTCGCGGTGCACTGCTCAGACCTTCTTCAGATGCCGGCCCACGCTCACGAGCGAGCCGGTGAGCCCGAGGAGCATCCCGAAGAGCAGCAGGAGGACCACATCGCGTGGGCCGAAGAAGGTGAGGCCCATGCCCAGCCCGAACTGGCCGGCGGCGAAGGCGCCGAAGACCGCGGCACAGAGGATCGAGGCGATGACCCCGCCGACGAGTCCCTTGATGACGCCTTCCAGCAGGAAGGGACCGCGAATGAACCAGTCGGTGGCGCCGACGAGTCGCATGATCCGGATTTCGCGTGCGCGATGGAGCACGGTCATCCGGATGGTGACCCCGATGATCACGATGCTGACGAGCGCGAAGGCAAGCCCGATGGCGAGGCCGACAAACGCCGCGATCTGCCGGAGGGCATCGAGACGCTCGACCCAGTCACGACCGTAGCGGACATCCTCGACGAAGTCGAAGCCACGCAAGCGCTCGGCGACATCGCCGGCGTGCTTCGCATCGCGAAACTCCGGCCGGAGGCGGACTTCGAGCGAGGGGGGCAGCGGGTTGATCTCGAGGTCCTGATACGCCTCCTGGAACTCGACCAGATCGCGGCGGGCGGCCGCGAGGGCTTCTTCCTCGGAGACATAGCGGACCTCGAGGACCTCCGGAAACGCCGCGATGTCGGCACTGGCCACGGTCAGCTGCTGCGACGGCGTCCCGCGATAGACGAAGGCGACCACCTCGACGCGTTCGGCGACGTTGCGAAGCGCCGAGCGGAGGTTCAGCGCCACGAGGCCAAAGAGGCCGGTGACGAAGAGGGCGAAGGCGATGGTGGTGATCGACAGGACCGAGAGCGTGCGGGTCCGCTGAAAGGCCAGGAGCGCCTCGCGCCAGAGCAGCTTCATCCGGGGCCTCCGTCCTTGCCGGAGTCGAAGACCAGCTTGCCGTCGCGCATTTCGAGCGTGCGCTGACCGCCCAGGCGAACCAGGTCGAGGTCGTGGGTGGCCATCACCACGACGGTGCCCTGCGCGTTGATATCCGTGAGCAGCTGGAAGACACCGCGCGTCGCGCGCTCGTCCAGGTTGCCGGTGGGTTCGTCGGCCAGCAGCACCGGTGGGTCGTTGACCAACGCGCGGGCGATGGCAATCCGCTGCTGCTCTCCGCCAGAGAGTTCGCGCGGAAAGGCCTCTGCCTTGTGGAGCAGGCCGACCTGCGCGAGCACCTTGGTGACGCGCGCCGGAATGACATCGGCGCGCGTGCCCGTGACCTCAAGCGCGAAGGCGATATTCTCGCTCGCGGTCCGATCTTCAAGCAGGCCGAAGTCCTGGAAGACGATGCCGAGGCGCCGGCGCAATCTCGGCACTTCCTCGCGCGTGAGCGCGCCGACATGGAAGCCGGAGACGCGGACGTCCCCGCTGCTCGGCTGCTCGCCTCCGTACATCAGCTTGAGCAGCGTCGATTTGCCGGCGCCGGAATGCCCGGTGAGGAAGACGAACTCGCCCCGTGCCACGTGAAAGGTCACGTCGGTGAGGGCGGGTCCCGTCCCGTTCGGGTACTGCTTGGCGACCTTCGTGAAGCGGATCACGTCGGAAAGATAACGGGCACTCTAGAGCGCCGCGGCGAGATCGGCCAGCAGGTCATCGGTGTCCTCGCAGCCGCAGGAGAGGCGCATGAAGCCATCGGGAATGCCGAGGGCGGTGCGCTCCTCGGCGCCGAGCGCCTTGTGGGAGGTAAGGCGTGGTTCGGAGACCAGGGACTCCACGCCGGCGAGTGACGGGGCGTGGGTCACCAGTCGAAGATGCGAAAGGAATCGTTGGGTGGCCGCCGTGCCGCCCTCAAGCACCAGGCCGACCATCCCGCCGTAGCCCTGGAAGAGTCGGGTCGCGAGGTCGTGGTCGGGGTGCGTCGCCAGCCCGGGGTAGTGCACGGCGCTGAACTCCGGGCGGCCAGCCGCCCACTGCGCCACCGCCAGCGCATTGGTGTGGTGGCGCTCGATCCGCAGGGCGAGGGTCTTGAGGCCGCGTTCGGTCAACCACGCCGCATGGGGGTCGATCGCCGGCCCCCAGAGTCGCATCAGGCGGGTCACTTCCTCGATCACCGCGGAGGTCCCGGCGACCGCCCCCGCGATGACGTCGCTGTGGCCGTTGAGATACTTGGTGGCGCTGGTGATCACGATGTCGGCGCCATGGTCGAGCGGCCGGAACATGACCGGGGAGCAGAAGGTCGCATCAACGAGAAAGGCGAGCCCATGCTCCCGGGTGATCTTGGCAATCGCCGGGACATCGACGACCCGCATCAGCGGATTGGTGAGCGCTTCGACGAAGATCGCGCGGGTGTTGGGGCGGATCGCCTTGCGCCACTCGCGAGGTTTGTCCGGGTCGATGTAGGTCACGTCGATCCCGAGGCGCGCGAACTCGGTGTCGTAGAGGACGCGCGTCCCGCCATAGATCCAGCGCGCTGCGAGCAGGTGATCGCCCGGGCGGAGCACCGCGAGATGGGCGAGGGCCGTCGCCGCCATGCCGCTGGCGAGGAAGATCGCATCTTCAGCGCCTTCCAGCGCCGCGTAGCGCGAGGCCAGTTCGACCTGGTTGGGGTTGTTGCCGTACCGCGTGTAGAGCACCTCCGCGTCGCTGCCCAGCGGATTGCGGAAGGTCGCGCTCTGGTAGATCGGGGTGACGGCCGGGGTCCAGTCGGCGCCGCGGTGTGGCTTGCCCCCGTGGATGGCGATGGTGGAGGGCCCCAGGCGTGGCGTGGTCATGCGACGGCTCCTAGTTCGTACGTGTCATCGGGGTGCGCCAGAAGGCAGCCCCGCTTGGCCAAGGCTGCCAGCGCGTCGTGGGCGCGCCGGGCGGGCCACGCCAGCCGCTCCGCCACCGGCGGCGGCGCCGCACGCCCGAGGTCACTCAGGACCGCGAAGACGTCGCGCCAATCGTCGGGGACGCGACCGAGCAGTCGCGGCCGCGGTGAGTCCGCGAAGAGCGCGACCACCGCCAGCCCATGGCAGTGCAGCGCGTGTTCAATGGCCTCGGCGTGGTCCTCGCGCAGGCCACGCAATCCGAGTCGCAGGATCGGCAGTTGGGCGAGCTGATTGAGCAGCTTGGCCACCACCTCATCGGCGCACGAGAAGTCCACCAGTCCGACGGCCGAGAAATCGAGCTCGGCATCCTGACCCG
>JBBQJU010000158.1:0-6199 GCA_038326215.1 Gemmatimonadales bacterium
CATGATGGCATTCTCGGCACGTCACTCGACCTGACCTTCACGGCGGCGACGCCGGAGGATGCAGCCACCGCCGAGCAGGCCGCGCTGGCCGAGATCGAGCGCCTCCGCCTGGTGCTCAGCGGGTATGATGGCACCTCGGAACTCAGCCGGCTGATGGCAACTGGTGGCTTGCGACGTCCCTCGGCCGACCTGATCGCCGTGCTGTCGCGCTACAGCGAGTGGAACCAGCGGAGTGGCGGCGCCTACTCGGCGCGCGTTGCCCCGCTCTCGGCGCTCTGGCGCGCGGCCGAAGCGGCCGGACACCTTCCGACGGCTGCGGAGTTGGCGACCGTCACGGCACAACTCGCCACGCCGGCCTGGACCATCGATGCGAACGGCGTGCACATGCTGACGACCGACCGGATCGACCTCAACTCGCTCGGCAAGGGCTACATCATCGACCACGCCGTGGCCGCGGCGCAGGCCGCCGTCCCCGATCTCCGTGGCGGCATCGTCAATCTTGGCGGCGACATTCGCACCTGGGGTCTGGTATCGACGGATCGCCCCACGTGGCGCGTCGGCGTGGCCGATCCCCGTGCGCCGGCGGATAATGCCGCACCGTTGACCGTCCTGCAGCTCACTGACCGTGCCGTCTCGAGCAGTGGACGCTATGCGCGCGGCTTCACCATCGACGGCATCCACTATTCGCACATCCTCGATCCGCGCACCGGTCTCCCGGCGAACGCGGTCGCGGCGACGACGGTGATCGCCCGCGACAACGCGACGGCGAACGCCCTGGCCACCACGCTCTCGGTGCTCAGCCCGGCGGAAGGTCTCCGGCTCGCGACGGCACTACCCGACGTCGAGGCACTCATCGTCGGCGCCGACGGCGTGATCTACCGGACCCCGGGCTTCGCCGCCTTCGAGGTCACGACGCCGGAGCCCGCCGCGAAGGGAAGCGTCGCCGCGAAGGTGACAATCGACATCACGCCGACCAACCCGATGCGCCACCGTCCCTATGTCGCGGTCTGGGTCACCGATGCCGACGGCAAGCCGGTGCGGACGCTGGCCTTCTGGGGGACCAAGCGGAAGTACATCCCGGACATGAGCAAGTGGTACGGTGTCATGTCGGCCGGCGCACGGGATGTCATTGACGCCGTGACCCGCGCGACGCGCCCGGTCGGCGAGTACACCCTGGAGTGGGACGGGCTGGACGACTATGGGGCTGCGGTGAAGGCCGGCAACTACACGTTCTGGTTCGAGGAGGCATTCGAGGACGGGCCCCACTCGCTCCGGAACGCCGCACTCAACTGTACCAACGGCGCGGTGACGGGCAAGTTCGAGACGACCCCCGCCTTCGCCGGTGGCACCGTCACCTGTAGCGTCGCGAAGTAGCTGATGGCGCGGAAATGGAATCGGGTGGTCTCGGCCACCCGCACGGTACACATCTACCTCACCGTGTTCGCCATGCTGTTGATGGTCTTCTTCGCCGCGACCGGACTGCTCCTCAACCACGAGGAGTGGGTGACGGCCGGGGAGGCCGCGCCGGTCGAAACGGCCGGAACCCTCCCGATGGCCCTGCTCTCCCCAGCGCCCGACACGGCAGGCATCGTCGACGCGCTCCGCACGTCGCATGGGGCGCTTGGTGCACTGACCACCTTTGACAGTGATGGCGAAGAGCTCCGGGTCGAACTGCGCGGCCCGGGGCGCCGGTTCGAAGCGGCGATCACCCTGGCCACCGGCGCAATGAAGATCACCACCGAAATGCGTCCCTTCCTGATCCGGATGGACGACCTCCATCGCGGTAAGGACAGCGGCGGCGCGTGGAGCTGGGTGATCGATCTCTCGGCGATCCTGTTGCTGCTCGGCGCTCTCACTGGCATCACCCTGTGGATCGCGTTGCCGAAGCGCCGGACGCTCGGTCTGATCGCGTTGGGACTCGGGGTCGGTGTCTGTGTGGTGGTGTACTGGCTGGTGGTCCCCTAACCGGTCACGTCGTGGGGACCGCCCCTCGCGCTGCCAACCGTGCCAGAACTTCGCCGCGCGCCTCGAGTGCGTGCACCGGCAGCACGAGGACGTCGCCCGGCCTGGACCAGGCAATGGCGGCATCAACTGCCTCGACTTCATCGAGCACCGTCACGATGCGTTCGGCCGGCGCGCCACGTGCTCGCAGGGCCGCTTCGAGCAACGCGGGTACCTCTCCCGAAATGCGGCCACGCCGGTAGCCATCCAGCTCCTTCAGGACGATCCGATCCGGGCGCGCGGCCCACCCGGCGGCCGCCAGGTCGGCGAGCGCCCCGTCATCGCGATTGCCGGCCTGTCCGAGGAGCAGGAGGAGGCGTGTCGGGTGCAGACTCCGCGCCACCTTGAGCAACCCGCTCAACCCGGTCGGGTTGTGGGCGTAGTCGAGGAGGATCGTTGCGCCACCGAGCGCAAACCGACTCAGACGGCCTGGATTGTCTGTGGGTTGCGCACCGAACTGCGCCAACACGGCGGCGATCGTCGAGACCGGCACGCCAAGATGCAACGCGGCGAGCGCAGCCGCCAGCATGTTGGTGAGGTTGTATTCGGCGGCACCGGATGCGGTCAGCGGCATGGCCCGAAGATCACCGAGATCCTGCACGCCCTGTGGCGTGGCCAGCCAGAGATGATCGGCATCGCGCCAGGCATCGACGGGCAGTTCCCCAACTTGGCGCGTGGCTCCGGATGGTGAATACCAACACGTCGTGACGCCCGCCGGGAGCGAGGCCGATCGCAGCACCTCATCGTCCGCGTTCAAGACCAGCACGCCGTGCGGTCGCAGTCCTTTTGCGATCACCAGCTTGACCAATGCGAGGTCGGCAAGCGATTCCACGCCGTACTCGCCGAAGTGATCGGCCTCGATGTTGGTCACCAGCGCGACCGAGGCACCGAGCACGCCGAGCCCACGACGGAGAATTCCCCCGCGCGCGGTCTCCAGCACGGCACAGGACACCGTCGGTGCCGCGACGACGCGTTGCGCTCCCGCCGGGCCCGACCAGTCCCCGGCTTCGACCGCGTCGCCGTTGATGAAGACACCATCGGTGCAGCACCACCCCGTCTGCGCTCCGGTGGCCATCGTCATCGCGGCGATCAATCGCGTGGTGGTCGTCTTGCCATTGGAGCCGGTGACCAACGCGACCCGTTGGGCTGGCCGCGCGACGACCGCGAGGTCGCTCGATGGCGCCTGCGCTTCGAGGGCGGCCAGGACCGCGAGTTGTCTGGCTGCACCCACTTCGAGGCGGGGGAGGTCGCCTGGCGCCAGCAACGCAGGCCCCAAATCCACCCCAGCGCCACGCAGCGCGGCTTCCCAGGCCCACTCGTTCACTTCGGTGGCGGTGAGCAACTGGTCCCCTGGTGCGGTAAAGGCGAGGACCAGATGGCCACCCCGTCCCGTCGCGCTGCAGGTGGCCGGGGGCCAGCCCAGTGCCGCGACGAGGCGATCGACGGTCTCCCGCCACGCGTGGGCGACGGCATCGGCCAGCCCTTCAGCAACAACGCCCTCGAGCACCACGCCGGGCGCGTCGAGCCAGCGGGACGGTCCGAAGAGTCGACGCGAATCACTCCACGCGGGGGCCAGCGCGTCCGGCGGGGCGATGTCGGTCAGTCGTCGCTCTCCCGGGCGAGGCGCACGCCCCGCTCGTCGCGCACGAGGGTGGCACCATCAAACACGATCTTCTCCTGGCGCGGTACGGTGACGAGCGGGATGGGGAACTCCCCCGTGGTGCGGATCGGTGCTTCGCTGCCCTCCGGGCGGAACGAGGTGATCTGATCCCACGAGCGCTGCAACGCGTCCCCGAAGATCAGCACCAGGTCGCCCGCGCGGGCCAGGCGGAGGGCATGGTCAATCGCCTGCTGTTCGTCGGGGATCTCCCGCACCTGGTCGGCGGGCACACCGGCTGCCGCGAGTGCCCGCGCGAGGATCCGCGGCACTTCATCGCCATCACGGCCCCGCAACGTGTCATCACGGCGGCAGATGTAGGCATCAAAGTGTCCGGCCGCGGTGGTGGCGATGGCCCGGATGTCCTCATCGCGGCGGTCCCCTGGCGCCGCCAGCACCACGATGCGACGGCCGCGCACATCCAGCCGCGCCGCGAGCTCCACCATGGCGCCGACCGCGTGCGCGTTGTGGCCGTAGTCGAGGATCACGCGGAACGGGTGGTCGGAGTAGACGTTCATCCGGCCAGGCGCCTGGAAGAACGAGGTGTCGAAAGTCCGCAGTCCGTTGCGGATGCTGTCAAGCTTGATCCCCAGCGAGAAGGCCATCACCGCCGCGAACATCGCGTTCTGGACGTTGTGCAGCGCGCGTCCATCGAGGGTCGCAGGAATCAGGTGGGTCCAGAGCAGCGGGATGTGTGCGCCGTGGTCATAGAGGGTGATCATCTCGCCGTTGACGCCAGCCTCCAGAGCACAGGCGCGGCCACCGGCGCGGATGTGCTCGCGCACCAGTTCGTGCGCCGGGTTGGTGGTGACGTAGCAGAGGTGCTTGGCCTCGGTCTCCGAAGCCATCTGCAAGACCAGTGGATCGTCGGCGTTCAGCACGGCGGTATCGCGCGCGACCTCGACGATCACCTGCTTCACTTCGGCGAGCTGCTCGAGGGTGTCGATCCCCTTGAGGCCAAGGTGATCGGCGCGGACGTTGAGGACGGCGCCAACATCGACGGTGCGCGTCCCCATGCCGGCCCGCAGCAGCCCGCCCCGAGCCACCTCGAGAACGGCGATGTCGACGCTCGGATCACTGAGCACCATGCGCGTGGCCGCCGGGCCCGTCATGTCGCCTTCGACGGTGCGCTGCCCGTTGATGTAGACCCCGTCGGTCGTCGTGAGCCCCGGCGTGAACCCCGCCATCTGGCAGATATGCGAGAGCATCCGCGCGGTGGTGGTCTTGCCGTTCGTCCCCGTCACCGCCGCAATCGGCACCGTGCTCGGCGTGCCCTTCGGGAAGAGCATGTCGATGACCGGTCCTGCCACGTCGCGCGGCGTCCCCTCACTCGGCGCGGAATGCATCCGGAACCCCGGCGCGGCATTCACTTCGCAGATGCCGCCGCCATGCGTCTTGTACGACCGGGTGATGTCGGCCGAGAGGAAATCCACGCCGCCGACGTCGAGCCCGACCGCCTTGATCGCCCGAACCGCCATCTCGACGTTGTCAGGGTGGATGATGTCGGTGACATCGGTCGCCGTGCCGCCCGTCGAGAGATTGCCGGTCGCACAGAGAAACAGCCGCTGCCCCGCCGCGGGCACACTCGACGGCGTGTGTCCATTCACCGCCAGGAACTCCACGGCCTTCGCGTCCAGCTCGAGGCGGGTCAAGACCTTCTCATGGCCGATGCCGCGACGCGGATCGCGGTTCACGTCGGCCACCAGCTCGGCCACGGTGGAGCGGCCGTCACCGTCGACGTGCGCCGGCGTCCGGCGGGTTGCCGCGACCAGCACCCCATCGACGACGAGCAGCCGGTGGTCGTCGCCGGTCACGAAGCTCTCGACAATCACGGAGCGCGAGACCTCCTGGGCCAGCGCGAACGCCGCGGTGACTTCCTCATCGGTGGTGAGATGGATGGAGATCGCCCGACCGTGGTTGCCGTTGTACGGCTTCACCACGACCGGAAAGCCGATGCGCCGCGCCGCACGCACCGCATCCTCGGGGCGCTGCGCCAACTCCTGACGCGGCACGGGGAGGCCGAGGGTGCCGAGGAGCTTGTTGGTCTCCTCCTTGTCGCTCGCCAGCTCGACGGCGATATGCGAAGTGCGGCCGGTGACCGTGGCCTGAATGCGCTGCTGATATTTGCCAAGGCCGAGCTGCACCAGCGAATAGGCATTGAGCCGCATCCACGGAATGCCCCGCGCCTCGGCGGCCTGGACCAGGGAGGCGGTGCTGGGGCCGAGCGCGCGGCGCTGGGCAAAGCGAATGTAGGTGTCCCGCTCGTGCGCGAAGTCCCAGTCCGGCGGCCGTGCCCCCTCGGGGCGACAGGCGTCCGGCAACAGCGCGAGCAGCAACCGCATCGCGAGTTCGCCCGCCTCGAGCCCCTCGTCCCGTTGCTCGTACTCATAGACCACGTCGTAGAGGCCATCGGCCCCGGCACCACGGGTCTTGCCGAAGGTGACCTTGATGCCGGCGACGTTCTGCAATTCGATGGCGACGTGTTCGAGCACATGCCCCAACCAGGTCCCTTCATCCTCGGTGAGGCGACGGATGAAGCCC
>JBBQJU010000159.1:0-6064 GCA_038326215.1 Gemmatimonadales bacterium
CCACACCCCGAACAACCTGGAACCACCCGATGCGCATCAGCGACATGCACTGGATGCAGGTCGAGGCGTACCTCAAGCACGACGATCGCGCCGTGCTTCCCCTCGGCAGCACCGAACAACACAGCTATCTCCGGCTCACCGTCGATTGCATCCTCCCCGAAAAGGTCGCCGCCGATGCGGCCGAACCGCTCGGGATTCCGGTCTTTCCGGTGCTCTCCTATGGCGTGACGCCCTACTTCCGCGAGTATCCGGGGTCGATCTCCATCAGGGTCGAGACCCACCTCGCCATGGTCCGTGACATCCTCGACGGGATGGCGCACAGCGGCTTCCGCCGGATCATGCTCTGCAACGGCCACGGCGGGAATGGCGCCGTGCAGCAGTTTGCACAGGAATGGGCCGCCGACCACCCGGGGTGCAAGGTGCTGTTCCACAACTGGTGGAATGCCCCGCGGACGTGGGCCAAGGTGCAGGAGATCGACCCGGTCGCATCGCACGGCTCCTGGATGGAGAATTTTCCGTGGACGCGGCTCCCCGGCGTCGAGATGCCCACGACGCAGCGCCCGATGGTCGACCTCGCGAAGGTCCGCATGCTCGACCCGGTGGCAATGCGCGACTACATCCCCGACGGCAACTATGGCGGGCTCTACCAGCGCCCCGATGCCGATGTCCTCGCGCTGTGGCAGGTCGCGGTCGAGGAGACTCGTGAACTGCTGGACAGTGCCTGGGGTGGCGCATCGTAGCGGCGAGGACGCGCTGCCTCGTCTGGGGGGCCGGCGCCATCGGCGGCACGATGGGGGCGTTTCTCGCGCGGGCCGGGCATGACGTGACCCTGGTCGACAACGTGCCGGAGCATGTCGCGGCCATCAATCAGGACGGACTTCGCATCAGCGGCCCCATCGCCGAGTTCACCGCGACCCTCCCCGCCTTCACGCCCGACACGCTGCGGGGCACTTGGGACACCATCGTCCTCGCGACCAAGGCGCATCACACCGCCGGCGCCGTGCGGTCGCTCCTGCCGCACCTTGCCGACACCGGCTGCGTTGTCTCAGCGCAGAATGGCCTCAACGAGTTGACGATCGCCGAGGTGGTGGGTGAATCGCGGACCGTCGGCGCCTTCGTGAACTTCGGCGCGGACTACCTGGAACCCGGCATCCTCTTCTATGGTGGTCGCGGGACGGTGACAGTCGGCGAAGCCTACGGCCCCACCGACGCGCGGATCTCGCCGCGCGTGCTGGCCATCCGCGATAGCTGGCATGACTTCGACGAACGCGCCTTCGCGACCGACAACATCATGGGCTATCTGTGGGGGAAGGAGGCATACGGCGCGATGCTCTTCGTCACCGCCCTCACCAATGACTCGATCGCCGATGGGCTGGCCCTGCCGGAATACCGCGACCTCTACATCGCGATTGCCCGCGAGATGCTTGCCGTGGCCGCGGCGTATCAGGTGCGGCCGGAAGCATTCGACGGCTTCGACCCAGGCGCCTATCTCCCCGATGCTCCTGCAGGGGCAGCGGCGCAATCGCTCGATGCCTTGGTGGCCCACAATCGGCGGTCGGCCAAGACGCACAGCGGGATCTGGCGCGACCTGGCCATCCGCAAGCGGCCCACCGAGGTCGATGCCCAACTCGGCATCGTCGCCCGCCTTGGTGCCAGCGCCGGCATCCCGACACCGCTGACGGCGCGCGTGGTGGCGATGATCCAGGAGATCGAGCAGGGCATTCGCCCCCAGAGTCGCGACAACCTCGAGGCACTCCGCACGTGACCCAGGACTTCACCAACCAGACCGCCCTGGTGACCGGCGCAGCGCACGGCTTCGGCCGTGCCATCGCGCGCGCCTTCGCCGAGCGTGGTGCTGCGGTCTGGGCCTGCGATGTGCTCGCTGACGAACTCGCCGAGACGGAGCGACTCTGCCGCGCGGCTGGCGGCCACTGCATGACGCGCGTGGTCGACATCCGCGACCGCGAGGCGGTGCAGCGCTTCGCCACGGACGCAGCGGTCGCGATGGGGTGCGTCCACATTCTCGTCAACAACGCGGGCGGTGTCCTCGGCCAGGTGGGGCAACCACTCGAGGACGTCCTCCCCGAACAGTGGCAGGCCATCTTCGACGTCAACGTGACCGCGGCATTTCAGTTCGCGCAGGCGGTGGCACCGGGGATGAAGGCGGCACAGTTCGGCCGCATCATCAACATCTCCAGCGGCGCCGGCCTCGGCATTTCCCTGACCGGTATCCAAGCCTACGCCTCGGCGAAGGCCGCGCAGATCGGGCTCACCCGGCAACTGGCCCACGAGCTCGGCCCCTGGGGCATCACCGTGAACAATGTTGCCCCCGGTTTCGTCCGCTCCAATCCGAGCACTGAACGGCAGTGGGAGTCCTACGGCGCCGAGAAGCAGCAGGCGCTCGTCGAGAGCATTGCGCTCAAGCGCCTCGGCACCGTCGAGGATATTGCCGCCGGGGTGCTCTTCTTCGCCTCCGACTCGGCGCGCTGGGTGACCGGGCAGGTTCTCTCCATTGATGGTGGCCGATGACGGATGTAACTGCCGTGCTCCAGCACCTCGACGCCTCGCATGATCGGATCCTCGCGGAACTGGTCGAGTTCGCAAGTATCCCGAGTGTCAGCACCGACCCGGCGCATGCCGCCGACATGGATGCTGCGGCCGTGTGGGTCGCCGCGAAGCTGCAGGCCGCCGGACCATTCACGGTGCAGATCATGCCGACGGCCGGCAACAGCATCGTCTATGCCGAGTGGCTCGGTGCGCCGGGGGCTCCGACCGTCCTGGTCTACGGGCACTACGACGTGCAGCCGGTCGACCCGATCGAGTTGTGGACCACGCCGCCATTCACGCCGACTGTCCGCGATGGTCGCCTGTACGCGCGCGGCATTTCCGACGATAAGGGGCCGATGTTCATCCCGATCAAGGTCGCCGAGGCATTCTTTGCGACGGCGGGGCAACTGCCGCTCAACGTGAAGTTCATGATCGAGGGCGAGGAAGAAGTCGGCAGCAGCCACCTCGAGGATTTCATTGTCGCCCATCGCGAGCTACTCGCGGCCGATGTGGTCATCTCTGCGGATGGGGCGATGTGGCGCATCGACGAGCCGTCGATCACCATCGCCAACCGCGGCCTCGCCGGCCTTGAGCTGACGCTGCGTGGCGCGTCGAAGGATCTGCACTCCGGACGTCATGGAGGCAGCGTCGCCAATCCGCTGCATGCCATGGCGCAACTGATCGCCTCGCTGCACGATGCCGATGGCCGCGTGGCGGTGGCCGGGTTCTACGACCAGGTCGTCGAACTGAGCGCGGCGGAGCGTGCCGAGATTGCCGCGCTGCCGTTCGACGAGGCCACGTACCTCGGCCAGGTCGGCGCCCCCGCGACGGTCGGCGAACCGGGGTACACCACGCTCGAACGGCAGTGGACCCGCCCCACCCTGGAGGTGAACGGGATGTGGGGCGGCTATCAGGGGCCGGGGCAGAAGACCATCGTGCCGTCAGAAGCGCACGCCAAGATCACCTGCCGGCTGGTACCGGATCAGTCGCCAGACGATGTGGTGGCGGTGGTCATACGCCACCTCGAGGCCAATGTCCCGACGGGGACCACGTTGACGGTCGGCGTGGCGGACCATGGCGCCCCGGCAGCGCGGATCCCTCGCGACCATCCGGCACTCGCGACCGCGGAAGCCGCCCTGCGCGAGACCTACGGCATCGCACCGCTGATTGTCCGGATGGGGGGCACCGTCCCCGTCGCCGAGATCTTCCAGCGTACCATGGGGCTCGGCACCGTCTTCTTCTCCTTCTCGACCGGCGACGAGGACTTCCACGCGCCGAACGAGTTCTTCAGAATCCACCGATTGCATGAGGGGCTCGCCGCCTGGACTCGGCTGTGGGTCGGCCTCGGCAGGGAGACTGCCACATGACGCTGGCGCAGGATGAGGCGGAGGTCGAGGCGCACAGTGCCACGCTCAAGAAGGAACTGGGCGTTCGAGACCTCGCGCTGACACAAATCCTCTTCATCATCGGCCTCACCTGGATCGGCGTGGCGGGGAAGCTTGGCTCGTCACACGTATTGCTCTGGCTGACCGCGATGGTGCTGTTCTATCTCCCGATGGCCGCCGTCGTCATCTACCTGAACCAGCTGATGCCGCTCGAGGGCGGGCTCTACCAATGGGCCAAGCTCGGCTTCAATCCGAAGATCGGTTTTCTGCTCGCCTGGAATCTCTGGCTCTATGTGATCGTCTTCACGTCGGAGATCGGCATCCAGTGCGCGACGTACCTGTCGTACGCGCTGGGGCCGGGTGCGGCGTGGATGACGTCGAGTAGCTGGTTCGTGGCGCTCTCGTCGGCGATCGTCCTCACGCTGATGGCGACGGCGGCGACGCTCGGTCTGGCGGTAGGCAAGTGGGTGCACAATATCGGCGGCATCTTCATGCTGATCATCTTCGGCGTGCTGATCGCGTTGCCGTTCATCGGGCTCGCGACCGGCACCCTCGGGGAGTTCCACCCGTTCCGGACCGAGATGCCGGAGATGTCGATGTTCAACCTGAACCTGCTCGGCAAGATGGGCTTCGGCGCACTGGGCGGTTTCGAGTACATGGCGATCCTCGCCGGCGAGACCCGTGCCCCAGCCAGCGCGATCCGGCGGTCGGTCTACATCGCCGCGCCGATCATCGCCATCATGTTCATTCTCGGCACGGCCACGGTCGTCGCGTACGTCCCGGCCAGTGACATTGATCTGGTCGGGCCGATGCCACAGGTACTGCGCGCCGGCTTCGAACCGTTCGGGATCGCGGGTCCGCTGGTGACCATCGCCATCCTGATGACACTGGCGATGCGCGTGGCGCAGGTCAGCGTGAGCTTCACCGCGGTGACACGCCTCCCGATGGTGGCTGGGTGGGACCGCATGCTCCCGGCGGCGTTCAGCACGCTCCACCCGCGCTACCGCACGCCGGTCAACTCGATCCTGCTGGTGGCGATCTGTTCGTTTGTCCTCTCGCTGCTGAGCCAGGTCGGCGTCGGTCAGGCCGAGGCCTTCCAGCTGCTCTTCAACGCCGGCGGGATCTTCTACGCGCTGGCGTACGTGGTGATGTTCTCGATTCCGCTGTTCGGGCTGCGGAATGTGACGCCCCGGCCCTCGCTGCTACTGCGGCTCGCGTCGTTGTCGGGGCTCTTGATGACCTTGTTGTACATCGTGGTGGCCGTATTCCCGATCATCCCGGTGGAAAGTGTTGCCGGTTTCGGGCTCAAGATCGGGGTCGTGGTGGTGGTGATGAACCTGGTAGGTGTCGGTATCCTGATCGCCGGGCAGCGGCGATCCTCATCGGTTCCGGAGATTGGAGCGTAACATGACAGATCGCACCTCGCGCACCGGCGGCGCTCGCTGGGCGCTCGTCCTGCTGATCCTGCTCGCGGCCGGGGCAGGCGCCCTCTCGGCACGGCGGCGGGTCCCCGTCCTGGCGGGTGAGTGGGACGTCTACATCGCGCTCAGCGCAAAGCCGAAGTTCGGCTTCGAAGGGTGGCGACGGATGGCCTACGCCCACTTCGCGGGCACTGACTCGGCCAACGTTGGTTTCCTGCGCCGGCGCACCGGTCAGCCGATGCTGAACGTGACCAAGGTGTCGGCCAAGGGTGACTCCCTGCTGCTGGCGCAGGACGCCAACACGGTCGTCCGTGCCGCCTGGCACGGCGACACACTCGAAGGAGTGCAGTACACCAACGACCGGCCGCTGGACCGTCGCTACCGTCTCGTCCGGCGCGCGACGCCAGGCGCGCCGGAGCCGACCCATCAGGTCTGGACGATGCCGGCGTCGGACTCGCAGTACGCCACCGTCATCGACACCACGACGCTGATGACGGCGCGCGACGGGGCGACACTCGAGACGTTCATCGTCCGCCCGGTCGGGCCCGGGCCGTTCGGCGTCGTCATGCAACGCTCGCCGTATCGGGCCTCCAACGCTGGCCCGGGTCGCTGGTGGGCCGCGCGGGGCTACATCTTCGTGGGCCAGTTGGTGCGTGAGCGCGGCAAGGGGAGCGGGGACATCGAGAAGTTCGGTGACTACAGCATGGACAT
>JBBQJU010000160.1:0-6056 GCA_038326215.1 Gemmatimonadales bacterium
GGTGAAGTACATGTTGCCGGGCACGTGGTCGCCCGGTTTGATCAGCAACTTCGACAGCAGGTGTTCGGCGCCGCGCCCCTGGTGCGTGGGGATCAGCTCCTCGTAGCCATAGGTGTCGCGGACCGCCTGTTCGAGGTGGTAGAAGTTCCGCGAGCCGGCGTATGCCTCGTCGCCCATCATCATCCCGGCCCATTGGCGATCGATCATCGCGCTGGTGCCGGAATCGGTGAGGAGGTCGATATAGACATCCTCGGAGCGGAGCAGGAAGGTGTTGTAGCCGGCGTCGCGAATGTGGCGTTCGCGCTCGGGGCGGGTGGTCATGCGAATCGGCTCGACAACCTTGATTTTCCAAGGCTCGGCCCAGCTGCGGTGGCGCATCAGTCCCGTGCTCCCGGCGGGCGGCAGGCGCCGCGCCTGTGGAAGGCAACACCAGTGCAGGGGAAGGGGGGACACCGGTCCGGGAAGGATAGCCGCCGTTCACCGCGAACCACAATCGTCGCGATGAACGGCGGCAGTGCCTTCCGGAAGGGACTACTTCGGTTCCTTCACCGTCTCCTTGGCAATGTACGGCACGCCCTCGGTCAGCCACTTCGGCGCCGGCTTGCCGAGCAGGTAATGGTCGAAGAATTGGAAGTACCGGATGGTCAGGTCCTTCCGGTTGGCCAGCCCGCTCAGACCGTGGCCCTCCCCAGGATAGGCGAGCATCGTGGCGTTCTTCCCGTTGAACCGCAGGGCGTTGTAGAAGTTCATCCCTTCCGTGAAGGACACCGTCGGGTCGGCAGCGCCGTGCATGATCAGGAATGGCGCCGTCGCTTCACGGACATGGGTGAGTGCCGACTCGAAGTGGTACCGCGCCGGGTCGTCCCAGGGCGAGAAGCCCCAGCGTCCCTGGCCCAGCATGTAATAGTTGTTCCCGTTGGCCCCGCTCCCGCCACTGACCTGGTAGCTCCATCCCCAGCTCTGCGAGAAGTCGCTGAACAGGTCGGTCACCCCAGCGCCCATGCCGACTGCAGCGAAGAGCTTCGAACGGGTGCCGATGAACGCCGCCCCCTCGCCGCCGTAGCTGTGCCCGTGGACGCCGATCCGCTTCGGATCGACATAGCCCATCGCGATGACCTTCTTCGTGGCGGCCTCGACGGCGTCAAGCATGTCGCTGTGCGATGTCCCGGTATGGAAGAAGACGTCGGGCAGCATCGTGGCATAGCCGCGACTCACCGCCTCGACCGGCATACTGCCCATACCGGTGATGAAGCTCGGCGCCGAGTAGCGGTGCATCGTCTGCGAATTCTTCTCATAGAACGTCACCAGCATTGGCAATTTCTGTCCCGGCTGATAGTCGTCGGGGAGCGCAAGGATGCCCTGCAGCTTGTCACCACGGCGCGTCGTGAAGTCGAACAGGATGCGGTGTCCCCAGCGATACTCGGCCTGCTGCGGGTTGGCGTCGCTGATCTTCTTCGGGTTCGCGAGATCGCTCCCGGCGAGGAGCACATCCGGATATTCCGCAAAGGTCTGCCGCGTGTAGAGCACGACGTCCGCATCCCGCGCCCGGCTCGGCGTCGAGAAGGCCGCATCCTGATACACCAACGGCAGAAGCTGGCCGTTCGCGAGTCGATAGAAGCCGGCCTTCTTGGTCCACTCGCCGTACGCCGACAGGGTGATCGGCTTCGTGAGGTCGAGTTCACGCGCGACGCGCGCGGCCGGACGCACTGACGAGTCAATCGGTTCCATGCGCACGGGACGGAAGACAATCTCCGACTTGGTGCCGACACCATTGGTCAGGTTGCGCGCCGCGCCGCCGTCGAACGGGAGGAACCAGAGATCATAGCGCCCGGAGACGATCACGCCGCTGCCATCGGCCGCGTAGCTCGCGATGCCGTACGGTGGCTTTGGGCCGGGATAGTCGAATTCGGTATTGGTAAAGCGTGGTGCGGTCGCGCCAAGCGTCCGCGTTGCGCCGGTGGCCATCTCGGCCGCCTGCCACATGGCATCCTTCCAGTAGAGGAAGTACCGGCCATCGGTCGAGAGCCCACCGACATTCGGTCCCGTAAGCTGGCCCGTGAGCAGCTTGATCCGTTCCCCGGTGGTGGTGTTGACGCGGTAGATGTCGGCGGCGGCGCTCTTGTAGTCGGAGATGTACGGGCGCGGATCACGCCCGATGGCCCAGCTTCCGCTCATCGGGAGATCGAGCTCCCGCATGGAGGAGTCGGTCAGCGTGGTGTAGCGCCCCGGGTGCGCAAAGACCTGACGAAACGTCCGATTCCGATCTGCTTCCACCTGGTTCATCTGCTGTGACTGCACCCGCTCGTCCTGTGTGCGCCAGACATCGACATTGGCGAGAGAATCGGTGCCCTTGCGGCGCGCCGTATCCGGAGCCGTCGTCTGCGGCATGATGCCGAGAAACACCTGCTGGCCGTCATCACTCCACTCCAGGGTGGCCCGCTCTGACACCACGAAGCCCTTGGGGAAGCCGGCGGTGGTGGCCGGATCGAGCATGATGGGGGTATGGCTCGCCGCAAGGTTACCGAAGACGACGAGGCGATTGGTGCGCTCGCGCATCTTCTCGACCTCGCGGCCCTTCAGGACGGCGAGCCCGGTGCCGGCATCATTCCAGGTGAGCCGCGCATATCGGAGGGTGTCGACATCCAGCGGTTCGACGCGCCCGCTCGCCAACGTCGCGAGGTAGACGCCGTTCACATCGCGCACGGTGGCATCGACCGTATAGGCGAGCAGTTCGCCACTCTTGTTGAAGCCGATCTCGCTGACACTGCCGAGGAAGAGCGACCGCCCGGTGGTGAGATCATGGACGATTGCGTCGAGCCCGCGGGCCGCGTTTGCGCCGCCCGCTGGTGCGGCGCCGGTCGCTGGCGTGGCCGGCCGGCGCCGCAGCACCAGGTGGCGAGACGTCGGCGAGAAGGTGGCGCTGGCGATGTCCTGCCACACCTGGACCTTGCCCGTGGCCAGTTCGCGCAGCTCCCAACGGCGGGTGACTTGGTTGCCTCCGGCACCGCGACCCCCTGCCGCAGGCGTCGTGGGTGTCGGGGTCGGGGCTGGGGCACCCGGCATCGGTGCGGGTGTCGGCGTGACCGCGGCCGAATCTTTCGCTGGCGGGGCGGGCTTCTTCGGCTGCGTCTCGACGAGGTAGGTGAGCCACTTCCCGTCCGGGGAGAAGCTCGCTTGTGAGGCGTCGACAATCTCGATCTCCGTGCCGGCCGAGACGTTCCGTAGCCGGAGCACCGGCTTGGCGTCGGTCGGCAGGGTGTTCACCTGCCGAAGCCCGTACACCACCCACTTCCCGTCGGCAGAGAGCTCCGAGCCGGCGATACTGCGCCAGCGGGTGTAATCCTCGATCCCGAGGACCTTCTTGCCGTTGGTGGGCGCGGTTTGGGCCAGCAGAGCCGCGGGGAGGAAGAGCAGGAGCGCGAGGGTGCGGACGAATCGCATCAGCAGGGGTCCGGGGAGGAGGGGAGGTCGTCGGGGCGCGCGATGGTCCTGCCGCGTTCAGCCGTGGCTGTCAAGCCGCGGCCGCGGGGGGACCGTCGAATGTACAGCGAAACCGCCGGAATGCCGACTGATCTACTCCCGAACGCGACCCAACCTTTCACGGCGTCACGAGTATATCTCAGTGCGGGAATGACCCCGCTTCGGAGGCCTCCATGCGATTCCCGATTGCGCACCGTGCGGCAACGCTGGCGCTTGCGTTCGGCGCGCTGCCGTTGGCGATGTCCGCCCAGACCGCGCCATTGCCGCGCCCGATTCACCGCGAGATTCCGCTCACCAACATGATCCGGCGTGCCTTCACCGCCGGGACCCGTGACTCCACCGGCCGACCTGGTCGCACCTACTGGCAGCTCCGCACGGACTACCGGATCGCGGCGCGCCTCGATCCCGCGACCGGCACACTCTCCGGCACGGAAACGGTGGCATTCCAGAACACCAGCGACGCGCCGATGCGCCAGGTCGTCCTCCGGCTCGACCAGAACCTCTTCGCGCCCAACGTGCCGCGCGCCGAGGCGCTGCCGTCATTGACGGATGGGATGAAGGTCACCCGACTGATCGTCAATGGCGTTGCCGTCGATCTGGCACCAGTCGCCGGCGGGCGGGGCGGAGCGGGGCGGGGTGGCGGCGGGGCGCCGGCACCCGCCCGGATCTTCGTCAACGGCCTCACCCAGACCGTTGCCACGCTGACGCTGCCGACGCCGATTGCCGCCGGCGCCTCGGCGACGATCGAGGCCGACTGGAATTTCCGCGTCCCGCTGGTCGAGGGCGCACGCGGACTCCGGATGGGGTCGTGGGGCGACTCGCTCTTCCAGATCGCGCAGTGGTACCCGCGCCTGGCGATGTACGACGACCTCCGCGGCTGGGACACCGACCCCTACCTTGGGCCGTCCGAGTTCTACAACAACTTCGGTCACTTCGACGTGACGCTCGACCTCCCTGCTGGCTGGGTGGTTGGCGCGACCGGAGTGCTCCAGAACCCGGAGCAGGTGCTCACGCCGATGGTCCGTGAGCGGCTCTCGCACGTGCTCGAGTCCGACTCCACGCGGATCATCGTCGGCCCGGCCGACTTCGGTGCTGGCAAGGCCACAGTCGCGGGTGAACGCCTGGTGTGGCGCTTCGTCGCCGACACCGTCGGTGACTTCGCCTGGGGCACCTCGAACCAATTCGTCTGGGATGCGACCCGCGCCACCATTCCTGGCAAGGGCCCGATCCCGGTCTACGCGATGTACCTCCCTGGACATGCCACCGCCTACGCACGCGGTGGGGCCATCAATCGGCACGCGCTGGAGTTCTACTCGAAGCTCTGGATGCCCTACGCCTTCCCCATCCTGACGATGCTCGATGGCCCGGACGGCGGGATGGAGTATCCGATGACGATCTTCTCGGGCGTCGGTGCCGCTGACCACGAGACCGGGCACCAGTGGTGGCCGATGATGGTCGGCGTCAACGAGACCTGGTACGGCTTCATGGACGAAGGCTTCAATCAGTACATGAACCAGTTGTCCAGCGCCGACAGCCGCGGCCAGCCGGCGCGCCTCGACGGGGCCGGGCAGGGCTACGGCCGCACCAGCGGCGATGAGCGCGAAGCGCCGTTGATGTGGGACGCCAATTACGGCGGTCCGCAGTACTCGTTTCAGGCCTACGGCAAGGCACCACAGATGCTCTCGATGCTCGGGGGCGTGGTCGGTGACAGTGCCGTGCAGCGTGCCATGAGCGAGTATGCCAAGGTGTGGCGCTTCAAGCATCCGTCGCCGTGGGACTACGCCAACTTCATGAGCAACGCGCTCAAGAATCGCGCACCGGAGCTGGGGTGGTTCTGGTATTCATGGCTCTTCACCACCGATGCAGTCCACGGTTCGATCCAAAGCGTCCTCACCAAGGGGCTGCGGACCACCGTGACGGTGCATCAGGATGGCGCGATGCCCTCACCGGTGGTGCTCAAGGTGCAGTTCGCACCGACCGGCAAGGCCATCCGGCCGATGCCGGGCGTCACCATGACCGACAGCGTGACGGCGATCGTCACCTATCCGGTCAGTGTCTGGTTTGACGGGCGCCGCACCTTCAACGCGGTGCTGAACTTCGGTGGGCGTGCGATCGAGAAGATCACCCTCGATCCATTCGGACGCTTTCCTGATCGCGATGTGACGGACAACGTCTGGCCGCGGGCAGCCAAGCCGTAGTCAACGGTGAACGGTGAACGGCGAACGGCGAACGGGGCGCGGCCAATGGCCGCGCCCCGTTCACCGTTTACACCGGAACCCCCCCGCCAGCAGGTTCCGGATCGGCAGGAAGAGCGGATCGGGCAGCGAATTCCAAGCGAACCATCGCCACTCGGCACACTTGGTGGGCTCTCGCACCTCGGGCTCCCCATCCGGTGCGTCCGCCATCACATAGAGCGTGACGTAGTGCTTCCCCTCGGCCTCGAAACGGTCGTTGGTCCATGGACCGAGGGTGGGTTGGGCGATCACCAGCCCGGTCTCCTCCAGCGCTTCCCGTGCCGCGCATTCTTCCACCGATTCACCGTCCTCCAGATGACCGCCAGGAAACTGCCAGCAGCC
>JBBQJU010000161.1:0-6049 GCA_038326215.1 Gemmatimonadales bacterium
GATGGTGTAGTGCTCCTGGGCCTGGGCGTCGTGCCACCAGCCCAGCGCGCCCCAGATGTTGATGCGGATCAGCCCGAGCGCGCCGATGGCGAGCCCCAGCACGCCCGCCACCACCAACTCACGCCGCAGCACCCGCCACCAGTCTTTGATCGTGATTTCGCCCAGCGCCAGTGCGCGCGTCACGAGGGTGCTGGACTGCGAGCCCGCGTTGCCGCCCGCCGAGATGATGGCGGGAATGAAGATCGCCAGCACCGCGGCACGCTCGATCTTTTCCTCAAAGAACGCGAGGGCATTGGAGGTGAGGAGCTCGCTCATGAACAGCAGCATGAGCCACGGCGCGCGCTTGCGGACGAGCCCGCCAACGGAGGCATCGATGAACCGCTCCTCGAGGGCCTCCATACCACCGAGTTTCTGGATGTCCTCGGTGGCCTCCTCTTCGGCCACATCGGCGACGTCGTCGGAGGTGACAATGCCGACCAGCACACCTCGGGTGTCCACGACCGGGAGCGCCGAGCGGTCATAGCGGCCCATGGCGCGGACGGCCTCGACCTGCGGCTCATCGGCTCGGAGGGCGACGAACTGGCGGGACATCAGGCTCTCGACGGTGGCATCCAGCGGCGCGAGCAGGACCAGGCGGATGCGGATGTCGTCGATCAGCACGCCGTGATCATCGACCACGTAGAGGACATTGAGCGTCTCGGCGTCGCGCCCGTGCTTGCGGATGTGCTCGAGGGCGTGTCCGATGGTCCACTCGGGGCGGAGACGCGTGTAGTCGGGCGTCATCAATCGCCCGACGGACCCGGGCGGGTACCCGAGGATCGCCTGGGTGACCTTGCGCTCCTCGGGGCTGAGCTTGGCGATGATGCGCTGCGCGACTTCGGCGGGGAGCTCGTCGAGGAGCCGAACACGGTCGTCGGCGTCCATCCCTTCGATGACGCGGAGGGCGGAGTCCCCCAGTTTCGCGAGGAGCTCTTCCTGAGACTCGGGCGTGAGGTACGCAAAGACCTCACCGGCATCGTCGCGCGGCAGGAATCGGAAACAGACGGCCGCCTGATCGGGCTCCAGGGAGTTGATGATGTCCGCGACGTCGGCGGGGGGGATGCCGTGCAGGGCGGCGCGCAGCTCGGAGTACGCCCCTTCGCGGACGAGCTCGAGGATCTCGGGCTGGATGAGTTCCGCGGTGGGATTCACGCTGCCGGTGCTCCGCGGGGGGTGTGGGGATTGGGTGTGGCAAGTGCGACGAGTTGGTGCGCGGAGAGTTTAGGCGGAGGGTGGATGGATCACTGGCATGTCGGGGCGGGCTGCGTGCACTCGATTCGAGGGCAACAAAAAGAAACGAGGAGATGCGTGGGCATCTCCTCGCAGTCTGGATACGGCTTCTCAGGATGGTGCCAAACGTATTCAATGCAGCTCGCGATGGGTCTCGAAGCTGATTGGGCGTGAGTGGACGCGATCAAGGCATGGCAAGCACAGCGAGTGAGTCACGCAGGCTCAGCGCAGAAAAAAACGGACGATTGTTCGTCCGTCTTCTCGAGCGCAACTGTTTGGAAGTGATGAGTTACGGATTGATTCGCACGGTGGTGCCGCCGCTGGGCTTGATGATCTGAGTCGGGGCCGGAGCGGCTGCCGTATCGGGTTGAGCTTGTGCATCCCCTGACTCAATGGCTTTCTGCAGGTCAGACTGACTGTCCGCTGCGACATCCGAACTACCGCCAGAGAAAAAATTGAGGTAGATCACCACGATTGCCAACAGGGCGACTACGCCGATGATGGCAATGTTCCGCTTTTGCTTGTCCAATCATGCCTCCTTGGCCTATTCCCATGGTTCAATGGTCGGATACCGAGATTCAGCGCGGAACGTCGCGGCCGCGGATGCCGTTGCGAGTTCCCCAGAAGTACTGCTGGTAGATCTTGGTCGCACCGCCGCCGTTCTTCAGACCCTGACCGTTCTCCCAAATGTCATCGCGATCATCGCCAGCGGGGCTGTCCGTGGGAGTCAACTGATCCGGCAACAGGCCATTCTGCAGGTTGAAGTTCGTGGTCGGCTGGAAGACCGAGAGCTCGTCGGTATTGGTGTTCAGGGCCGGGTTACCGAGCTTGTGGATCGTGACCATGCGCACCTTCGCGACCGAACCGTCGACGAAGCAGACCTGCGGGTCGGCCTCAGGGCTGAGCCATGACGGGGAAATCCGGATGCGACCGCCCGCCAACGTTGCGCGAGACGGCTTGAGGAAGTCTCCACGCTCCCAGCAAAGGGCCTTGGCGCTCGACATGGTGACCTGATCAAGTCGGTTGTGACGGAGATAACGCCGAGCGCTGGTCGCGTTGTTCGACAAGGCGGGGAGCACCGTTGCGCTGACGTAGCGATCTGAGGCAGTCCAGAACGTCGGAGAGTAGATGTACGAAGAGTCTGGCTGGCGTCGTTCGTTCGGTGGCGCGCCGTTGTTGAACGCCGCGATGGCCTTTGAACGGTCAAAGGCTTCCTTGTCGTACTTTGCGACCGTGGCCTCTGAGGAATTCAGGGTTGTGGCACCCATGTACGAGCTGAGCATGACTGTCCAGTAAAATGCAAATGGCTCAGAGAATCGCGTGCCGTCGCCTCCCGGACGAAGTGCGTAACCGGTGTCTGGCGCGTAGTACCAATCCCAACCTGCGGGGGCTGCGCCCTGCACCTGTTGCACACCGTCTGCAGGGAAGGGATTGACAAAGACGTCTCGATAGTCATTGGCGTAGGCGTAAACGGCCTTGCCCAAACCCGCGAGGTTTGCCGCGCTCTGGAGGGACTGGCCTGCCTTCCGGGCCTCCTTGAGCGCGGGGAGGAGGATCCCCACGAGGAGCGCGATAATCGCGATCACCACGAGGAGTTCGATGAGCGTGAACGCGCGTGCGCGGCTTTGGACCGATCGGACGTTGCGTAAAAGTGACATGCTTTTCATCCCTTCACGTACCTGCCCCACGCCAACCCCTGACGCATTCTGGCCCGCCTTGGCCAACCGTTGGACCGTTATCGTAACCTGAACAATGTACACGATCTGCTGAGAAATCAAACCGACCCACCGCGAAGCGACCGGTTGTGCACACCGAAGTGCCCATCACCTTCGCCACCCCGCCCACCAACCGTTTCCGAGGCTCTCCTGAGCAAGTTCTGCGAGGCTGGAGGCGGATGGATTGGCTTGCGCTGGAATTCCTATGCGCAGATTCATGGCCGCGGGTTTCAAAAGAGATCGACCCGACACGGGGTTGTATCGCACAGAAAGCCGAAACAACGGGAAACCTTCGCGGTCTATGATCTATAAACTGCTGTCGGAAATCGGGTTATGGGCGAGCGGTGAACGGCAAGAACTCACGGGAAGCCTGTGCTGAACTCCGTACAAAGTACAATCAAAAGGCTGGCTGGCGTCGCCGTGCTCGGCGTTTTGCCGCCTAGGGGCCTTGCGAGGGCAGAAGTTCCGATGAATCGTCGCGCGAACCGCGATTCCGGGGTATGCTCGATGGATGAGCATCGATGAGATTGACCATCAGATCGTGGGGATCCTCCAGGAGAACGGGCGAGTGCCCGCGGCGGAGGTTGCCCGTCGGGTCGCGATGGCCCCCTCGGCGGTGTTTGAGCGGATCCGAAAGCTGGAAGAGCGGGGGATTATCCGTTCGTACTCGGCCAATCTTGACCCGATCGCCCTGGGGCTCTCGCTTCTGGCGTTTGTGTTCGTGAATGTCCAGGAGGAGATCGGATCCGACGAACCGGGGCAACTGCTGGCGCAGATTCCCGGAGTGCAGGAAGTGCACCACGTGGCGGGGGAGGACAGTTACCTTGTGAAGGTTCGGGCGAAGGATCCCGAATCGCTCGGCCGGCTTCTGCGGGAGCACTTCGGGAAGATCAAGCAGGTGCGATCCACACGCACCACGATTGTGCTCGAGACGCTGAAGAACTCGGCATCGTTGCCGCTGCCTGCGTTCATCGAGGCCGCGAAGCCGTGATCGGCGCGGTTGGATGTTGGGGTTGGTGAGGACGGCAGGCGGGTGGAGATTTGGGAAGCGTGCATTGAAAAGGCCCGTGCTCAGGTGAGCACGGGCCTTTGTGTTGATGGAGTGTTGGAAGAGGATCAGTCGCAGCCGGCGAACCAGGCGTCGAGGAAGGCGAAGATGCCGTCGGCGTTGACGGTGTTGTTGGTGTCGAAGTCGGCGGAGTTGCCGGGGCCGGTGTTGCCGTTCTGCACGAACCAGCCGTCGAGGAAGGCGAAGATGTCATCGGCGGAGACGCCGCTGACCTGATCGACGTTCGCGGGGCAGCAGGTGATGGGGTTCTGCGCGGTGCCCTGGCAGAGTGAGCCGTTGCCGCCGTACGAGCCAGTGCAGGCCGCGCTGGTGGTGACGGAGCATGTTGTTCCGACGCAGCAGGCACCGGTGACGGGGACGCAGGGGTCAGGGACGCAGACGGAGTTGTCACCGAGGTAGGTGCCGCCACTGGTGGTGCAATCGGAGGCGGCGGTGACGAGATGGCAACCGGCTCCCGAGTCACAGCATGCGCCGGTGGTGGGGGTGAAGGAGAGGGTCATGTTGGCGTTGCCGCTGGTGTTGTTGTATCCACCGACGCGGATGGTGTAGGAGACGGTGTTGAGGACCGGGATTGTCAGGATGGCGTTGTTGGGCGCGCCGCAGGCATTGCCCTGGTCGTTGCAGCCGATGAGGCGGGTGTCAAAGTCGGCGCACCCGTTGCCTTCGTAGACAGCAATCCAGGGATCGATCGTGCTCCCGGCCGCGGCACACACCTGAACAGTGAGCGTGCCGTTTCCTGTTGCGGGGAAGTTGTACCAGAGGTCTCTGGTGATCTGCGTCTGGCTGCGCGAGGCGCAGGCGGCGTGGGCGGGGCCGTCGGTGGTGGCGCCGGTGGTGGAGATGGCGTAGACGCCGGGTGAGACACCGACGCGACCGGCGCAGTTATCATTGGAGGGTGGAGCGACGCCGCCGCCGCCCGTAGCCACGAGCGTAAATGCGCCGGTGTTTCCGTTGAAGCCGGTCACGCGGATGAGGTAGCGGATGCCGCCGGTGAGACTGACGGTCTTGGTGGCGGGGCCTCCGGTGGTGCCGCAACTGTCGTCATCGCACGCGCCTCCGGGGATCTGGTTGCTGGTTGCGCCCACTGGGCAGGTAGAGTGGATGGAGATGACGGAGTCGTACGAGGTGCCGGTGCAGGTGGAGAACGTGACGCTGCTGGTGCCCACGATCAGCGGGGTGTAGGAATACCAAAGGTCTGGGGTTGCGGTGGAGCTGCCGCAGCTTGAGGTGCCGTCATCGGTGGCGGTGACGGTTGAGCCTGTGACGGGGACGCCGTCGGAGAGGGGGATGGGGTTGGCGCAGCTGTCATTGACCGGGCCGGGGCAGGGGGACGGGGTGCAGGAGGTGCCAACACCCTGGAAGTTTCCGGTGCACGTCAAGGCTGTTGACGTCACACATCCGGACGGCGTGCAGCATGCACCCTGGGTTGTGGGCCCGGTGATGGAGAGAACGCCGTTGCCATAGGCCGTGGTGTACCCGCCGACGCGGATCAGATACGTCTGGCCGAGGGTGGCGGTGAAGGTGGCACGGGACTGGAGCTCATCGCTGCCGGCGCCGTCGCAGTTGAAGTCGTCATTGCAGGCCAAGGCGGTGCCGGCGCTGACTGGGCAGGCCGCGTACACCGCGATCTTGGTGTCGTATTCAGAACCGCATGTGGAAACGGTGATGGTCCCGCTTGCGCCCGCAACATACGAGTACCAGATGTCCTGATTGATCGCCGCGCTGCCGGAGAAGGTGCACTCATCGGGCCCTGCTGAGGTTGCGCCGGCGGTGGAGAATCCCCAGACACCATCCACGAGCGGGATGGGGCTCGTGCAGTCATCGTTGAACGGGGCGGCGACGGTGAGGGCACCGGGGGTTTGTGCGGCGATCTGGATGGCGCTGCCGTACGTGCCTGGGCGGAAGAGGGACAACTGTGTGCCGCCCTTGGGGCCTGTGGTGGCGGGGGCGACGTTGGCGTCGAACCAGAAGTTGTACATGGTGCCCCAACGCAAAG
>JBBQJU010000162.1:0-6045 GCA_038326215.1 Gemmatimonadales bacterium
TACGCGCCGCCGGGACCGCCACCAACAACGCCAGCGCCGCGACACCGCTCCGGAACGAGGCGATCTGCCACCCGGTCAGCTCGGCCGCCTTGATCGCGGCACCACCGGTCGAGAAGAGCAAGGCGGCGATCGCGATCTGCAGGCGTGGGGACAGGTCAGGGCTCCGGGAGTCGGGCGGGGTATCCGAGGGAGGTCGCGAGCTTGGCCGCCGAGGTAATCCGCTTCACCTCAGCATCGGCCAGCTTGGTCGTTTCATCGAGCAGCCCGCGCTCGCGTTGATTCACCAGGAAGAGTGACGATTCACCGGCATCAAAACGCCGCTGCTCGCCATTGAGGAGTTGCCGGGCCAAGCCGACGGCCTCGACCTGCCAGCCCGCCGCGCGGGTGGCGCCGTCGAGCCCGGCCGCCGCCGCCCGCGCCTCGGCCACCACGTCACGGCGGACGTCGGTGAGGATCAGGGCCGCAATCCGATCCTTCGCTGATGCCTCACCCGCCTTGCCGCGCTCCTTGAGCAGGAGCACCCCGGTACTCGCCCGCAGCCCAAACTTGTAGTTGCCAGCCCCCGACGGGAAGTCCGACAGGCTGGAGACCCCGTCGCGGTCGGCGAGGCGAGCCACCTCGGCTTCGAGATCGGGGAGGAGTTCCGCGCTGGCTTGGCGACGCACCGCCGAGGCGGCGTCACCATCAGCGCGCGCCTTCCGAACCTTGGGGTGCATGGTCAGCGCACGCGTCACTTCACGCGTGAGCCATGCCGAATCCGGGCGCGGCAGGACGGTCGGCGCCATGGGGCGCGTTGCATCGTCCCACATCGTCGGGGTGCCATCGGCGTCCCAGAGATAGGTCGCGATCCGCGCTCGCGCTGCCGCCGCATCGGCCTCGGCCAGCGCGAGGGTTGCCTCGCGTCGCACGACCTCCAGACGCACCTCGATGGTGTCGATCGCCGCGAGATCGCCGCCGGCCACGCGCGCCGCGATGCCGCGACTGCGGACCTCGATCAGACTGCGGCCTTCCCGAGCGATCTCCAGGACCCGTTCGGCGCGATACCACTCGGCCCACACCCGCGTCGCCTCGAAGAGCAGCGCATTGAGGAGGTCCTCCCGCGCGGCCAAGGCGCCGTCCCGCTTGGCGCGGGCCGCACTCAACTCCGCCCGACGCCGATCGGTCACGAGCCCCTGCCCGATCGGCATCGAGAGGCCGAGCGACAACAGTCCCTGCGTCGGGGTACGTCGAGCGGGGTCGAAATACTGTCCGGAGGTCTTCTCGAGGCCGAGCTTCACGTCGACGCCGAGGGGCGTCGGCACCTTGATCGCCGCCTCGAAGTAGTTGTAGTACTCGCTCCCGCTGAACGCCTTCCGCTCCCACGCCGCGGAGAGTTGCGGATCGAACATTGCGCCAGTGGCCGCGAGGACGACGCCATCCGCCTGCCGCACCAACTGCTGGGCCTGCCGCGCCACGGGATGGTGGGCGGCCACCACGGCACGGAGCGAGTCGAGTGAGAGGGCCGGTGACTGCGCCCGCGCGGGCTGCGGCACGGTCAGCAGCAGCGCCACTCCGACGAGCAGCCTCACTTGCCGCCGCCGCCCTTCGGCGTCGCGCCAGGCGCGGGTTGTTGCACCGTCGGCGGGAAGCCATTGAGCGTGCGCCAGAGCTCGTACCAGATCGGGACTTCGTCAAGCATCGCCCATCCCAAGGCACCCGAACCCACGCGCAGCGACGGGGCACTCGGCCAAGGGTCGTCCGCGGCGTCGGGACGGACCAGCATTCGGTAGGTCCCATCCGGGGCGTTGACCTGGTCGATCACCGCGACGATGCCGCCAAAAGTGCCGACTGCCACACTGGGCCACCCGGCGAACTGCAGCGCCGGCCAACCATCGAACGTCAGCCGCACCTTTCGCCCCGGGCGGAGCAGCGGGACATCCATCGCCTTCACGTACAACTCGACCGCGAGCTCCGAGGCATCGGGCATGACGGTTGCCACGGCCTCGCCTTCTTTGATCGTCTCGCCGACGCCGGCGCGCAGCACGCGCACGATATAGCCGTCCTGCGGCGCCGTCACGGTCGCGAGTCCGTTCCGCAGTCGGACGTTCGCCTCGTTGTTCCGGAGCTTGGCGATGTCAGCTTGTGTCTCGTGCATCTCGGCGGCGGTCGCGCTGCGATCCCCGCGAGCCTTCGCGAGCTTGTCAGCGTACTCCGCCGCCACGGTGGGCACTTCGAGGATGGCGTTCTCGAGTTCGGCGCGACTCTTGGCCAGCGTGCCGCGCGCCGAGGCCACGCGGGCAGCCACCGATTGCGCCCGCGTCCGTGCGCCCTCGAGCTCCACCAGACTCTTCAGCCCGCCGCGATAGAGCTCCTCCTGCGCACCGAGCTGCCGGATGGCCACAACGCTGTCGAGCAGCGCCGCCTGTACGGCCGCCGAATCGGCAACGACGGTGAAGCGCACCTGCTCGATCTTGGTGCGCAGTTGCTGCGCCTTGAGTCCCTGCCCTTCGGCCAGCGCCGCAATCTGCAGTTCGAGCGCCGAGACCTTTGCCGCCTTCGCGGTGGCTGCCATCCCCTTCGCGGCCACCTGCTCGCCGTAGCGATCCGCAGTCGAGGGATCGAGGTAGTCGTCCTTGATTTCGGTGAGGGAGAGGATGGGGTCGCCCCGGCGCACGAACTGTCCTTCGGCCACGTGCCACGCGGTGATCCGACCGGCGATGGCGCTGTTGACCAACTGCGGGCGGTCTTCCGGCCGAAAGGCGATGACGGCACCCTTGCCCGAGACGTACTGCTGCCACGGCAGGAAGAGGATCACCAGCCCCACGAGGCCGAGGCCGAGCAACCAGCGGCGGAGGACGCCATGACGGCGCGGCGTGCGCAGCAGCGCGGGGGCGTGGAGGTGCGCGCCCTCGACGGCGACACCCAGGTCAGGCGCCTCACTCATGACGTCACCTCGGAGGGACCGAGAATCGTCTGGGCCGCCGTCGACTGCGCCACCTGGGCCAGCGGACCATCGGCGACCACGCGACCATCCTGCATCACCAGCACCCGATCCGCGGCCGCGAGGAAGGCGGCATCGTGCGAGACCGCCAGCACCGTCCACGGCCGCCGCCGATCCATCAGCAACGCGACGAAGAGGTCACGCGTCTGCGCCTCGAGATTCTGGAAGAAGTCATCCACGACGACCAGACGCGGCTCGCCGACGATCGCCTGCGCCATGAGCAGCCGGGCAATCATGTGGGAGGGGAGGGTGCGCCCGCCCGATTGGATCGGCGTCTCGAGCCCCTCGGGCAGCAGACCAAGCCAGTCGCCGGCCCCGACCGCCTCGAGCGAGGCGTTCAGATCGGCATCCGAGAGATGCGCGCGACCGACGCGAAGATTCTCCGCCAGCGTCCCGTCGAAAAGGTCGGTGGCGGAGAGCAGCTGGCCCACCTGGCTACGCAGGGCCGTGATCTCGAGCGAGCGCACGGGTTGGCCATCGTAGGAGACGCCGCCCTCAAAGTCGTGATACAGCCCGGCGAGAATGCGGAGCAGGGTCGTCTGGCCGGCCCCGTCGAATCCGGTGATGACGACCCGCTCCCCCGCGGGCACCGCGAGCGAGATCCCATCGATGGCCAGCGTCCCGGTGCCAGGGTAGCGATAGCGGAGCAGGCGCGTCTGCACGGCCAGCCCTGTGGTGCTCGGCGTCGACAGTGTCGTGCCCCCGTCGCGCTCGACCGGCAGCTCCGAGACGTGTCCCGCCTTCTCGACCGAGGTGAGGATGTCGTACAGCGTACTCAGCGAGAGGATCAGCTTCTCGATGCCGGCCATGACCATCACGATCACGATCTCCGAGGCGACGAACTGGCCCAGGGTGATCTGCCGGTTGATCACGAGCAACGACCCGAGCACCAGGACCGACCCAACCACCACCGTCTTGAAGAGCACCATGCTGAGGGCCTGCTGCACCAGCACCTTGAAGTGCGCCTTGCGGTGATGCAGATAGTCGGTGACATGCCGATCCATCCGCTCGACCGCAAAGGCGCTGCTCCCGGCGAACTTGAACGCCGTGATCGAGCGGCCGATCTCCTGCAGCCAGCGCACGGTCTTGTACTTGTCCGCGCTTTCGGCGAGCGAGGTGGCCAGGCCGCGCGGCCCGGTGATCCGGAAGATCAGCGCGAGCATGCCCAGCAGGAGCAGCGAGAAGGCGGCAAAGTACGGGTGATAGAACGTCAGCAGGACCAACCCGAAGATCACCTGCAGGGCGGCGGTGGTCGACTCCGTCAGCAGCTTCGCCAGCGACTTCTGGATGATGACCGATTCGAAGAAGCGGTTCATCACTTCGGGAAGGTATTCGTCTTGCACGCGTTCGAGTCGGACGCGTGGGAGGCGGAAGGCAAACTCGAACGCGAGCCGGGCGAAGACGCGCTGCTGCAGCAACTCCACCACGCCGAGTTGCAGCAACTGCAGCAGTCCGGAGGCGAGCGACCCGAGGGTCACGAAGAGAATGAGCAGCACCACCGGCTGGAGGATCAACCCTCCCGACACGAGACCGGTGATCGCCTGCACGCCCAGCGGCAGCGTCAGGTAGATGAGGCCGTTGAGGGTGGCATAGAGGTAGACGAGCCCGATGTCGCTGCGCTCGCGCTGCAGCAATTGCCACAGGCGCTGGACGGGTGTTGGATGCTCCGCGGCATGCGCGTCCTCGCCTTGGTGGCCGAGCACGGGGTCGACCTCCACGGGCGTCAGCAGCAGGGTATCGGACTGGCCAACCGCCCCGAGCGCCGTGAGGCGCGCCAGCACCTCACTCGGGGGACACGACTCCGTGCGCACCGCCCCGGAGGGCTCGGCCACGGTGAGTAGCAGGGCTGGGGTTTCCGTCGTGGCGACCACCACCGCCAGGGCGTCCTGCCGCCAGAGGACGAACGGGAGTAGCCCCGCCGTCAGGGTGCGGTCGATCTCTGCGCTGGAGGCCTCGCGCTGGAGCAGCGCAAGCTGCACCGAGCCGGCGACCTCAAGCAGGGCCGCCAGCGTCGTCCCCTGACGCATCGGGACCTCGTTGGCCCGCCGCTCCCCACGCCCCTCGGCGCGATCGAGCCCGGCCAGCAGCGCCGTCACGACTTGATCGACTCGGCTCCCCGTCACCATTCCTCCTGCTCCGCCGGATACCCGTCGCCCCGCGAGCCGTCAGCTCTGCGGGGCGTCCTCGGGGACGCCCCCGAATCATGAATAATAGCAACACCGACCGGGCCGTGGTGTTCCCGAGCGCCCCCGGATCCCGCCAATGGGGAAAGGGTACTATTGGTTCTGCCATGACGACACGTACTCCCGCCCATCCGCGCCTCGCCCGCCTCGCCTGGTGGACCCTCGGCGTGAACCTGTTGGTCATCGTCTGGGGCGCCTTCGTGCGCGCCAGTGGCTCGGGGGCTGGTTGCGGCAATCATTGGCCGCTCTGCAACGGCGCGGTGATCCCGCAGTCGCCGACCCTGCACACGATCGTCGAGTTGACCCACCGGGTCACCAGCGGCGTCGCGCTGCTGTTCGTCGTCGCGCTGGTCGTGGGCACGCGCCGGCGGTGTGCGCCGGGCCATCCTGCCCGGCGGGCGGCGGTCGCGGCCATGCTGCTGATGCTGGTGGAAGCCGCGATCGGCGCCGGGTTGGTCAAGTTCGAGCTGGTGGCCAACAACGCCTCGATGGCACGGGCGTGGTCCCTCGCCGCGCACCTCGTGAATACCCAGTTGCTGCTGGGCGCGATTGCGTTGACGGGCTGGTGGAGCGCCGGCTACCCGGCCGTGCGGCTGCAGGGACGTGCGTGGTGGGCAGTCGCCGGGCTGCTCGGCTTGATCGTCGTCGGCACCACCGGGGCGATCGTCTCGCTCGG
The DNA here is from genome assembly GCA_038326215.1 of Gemmatimonadales bacterium. GTDB lineage: Bacteria > Gemmatimonadota > Gemmatimonadetes > Gemmatimonadales > GWC2-71-9 > Palsa-1233. The sequence continues at coordinate 5,840 of JBBQJU010000162.1, forward strand.
CGACACGCTCTTCCCGGCGAGTTCACTCTACGCCGGCCTGGCGCAGGATCAGGACCCGGCCGCGCATCCGCTCATCCGGCTGCGGATATGGCACCCGATCCTCGCCATCACCGTGGGGTCGGGGCTGCTGCTGCTCTCGCTCGCCGCGCCGACATGGCGGCGCGATGCGATGACCGTGCGCGCGGGCCGGGCGCTCACGGGACTCG
>JBBQJU010000163.1:0-6005 GCA_038326215.1 Gemmatimonadales bacterium
GATCCCGCCGACGCAGTGGGAGGCCGCCTGCCTGATGCGCGGCATCGATTCCCTCCCCGGGCTCTTCAGTCGCAGGGGAAGCCTGGAGCGGATCGAAGAGGTGGTGGGATCGGCGCGGTCCGGCAGGATGAGCCAGTCACAGCGTGAGGCGTTCGCGGCAATTCTTGCGACGGCCACGCCGGAGATGCCGACGACGCCGGCGGCCATGCAGGCGGAGATGCGGCAGGATTTTCTGGCGGATTTCGTCCGCGCCCGATTGGCCGAGAATCCGGAAGCGGCCAACCGGATGGCGCTCCCGGACCTGCGCCGCCCTCCCGCGCCGCTCTCCGTGGTGCAACTTCCAGCGAATCCGCCCGCGGCGCTCTGGGGCAAGACCATCACGGCGACCTTCCTCCTCGGCCCCGACGGCGTAATCAGCATCGTCAGTATCACGCCCGAGATCACCGACTCGACCTACCGCTCCGCCCTGATGGCGACGTTCATGCGCTATCGGTTCGTCCCCGCCTCCGATCAGCGCGGCCGCCCCGTCGGCGGCTCGATGACGTTCAGCTACGAGTTCCGGAAGCCGGGGCGGTTGTAGGACCGGTTGTTCGGTTGTTCGGTTGTTCGACCTCACCCCGAACCGTGGAGAAACTATGACCACCCGACCCCAGACCTGCCCGAAGTGCCAGGGCCCCATGGAAGAAGGCATCGTCCTCGACAAGTCGCACTACGGCATGCCCACCCCACCGGAATGGCTGGAGGGGAAACCGGAGATCTCATTCTGGAGCGGGATGAAGACGAAGGGCCACGACCGCCATCGCGTGATGACTTTCCGCTGCGAGCGATGTGGCTACCTCGAGTCGTACGCCGAACTGGATCCGATATGACCGACCGGTGATGCGCCCTCGCGCACTTCCTCGCTGCGCTGACGCCTACTCGGCCTTGACCGCGCCCACAAAGAGGATCGGGGTCGTCGGTGCGGTGGAGCCACCGGTGGGTTCCATCGTCACGGCACTTGCCGCCACGGCACCAGCCGGCAGCACGACCCCTTCGATGAGTGCGCGGCCGAGCGCATCGGTCTGGAATGTCACCGACGGGACCGGCGCACCATCGACGATAAACCAGAGCTGATACACCTTGCCGGCCGGCGCGGCGTCGAGCGACGCAATCGTCAGCAAGGCACTCTTGCGGCTCTGGTTCAGATAGACGCGCACCGTCGGCTTGGCCGCGCCAGTCGAGGCCAGCGTGACGAGTTCCACCCCGGGATCGATGAGCCGTGCCAGCAAGGAGTCTCGCTCGGCAAGCGTGGCCGCCGTCCTGGTCGCGAGCGCCTGCGCCGCCGCCGTCGCCTCGCGCTCGCGGACCAAGTCGCGTGACTGGATCGCGACGAACGCGAGCGAGGCGGCCAGCCCAAGACCCAGCCAGATCGGGGTGCGCGAGGGACGCGGGGCACGGATCGGAGTGACAGGCGTTACCACCAGCGGCGCCGGCGCCTCGGCGATCCGCACCGCATGCGCCATCACCCGCTCCTTTAGATGTGACGGGACGGCGACCGGCGTGGACAGCGCGAAGTCCGCGAGTGTGGCGCGTGACTCCTGGACGCGGCGAGCCAGCGCGGGATCCGTCGTCAGGCGCGCTTCAAAGGTCGCGAGCTCCGCCCCCTCGAGCATCCCAAGGACGTATTCCTCGACCAGTTCCACCATCGGGTCGTTCGGCAGGTTGCTCACGTGTTCCCCCCAGGCCCGAGCGCTTCGACCAGATCGCGCATCTTGCGCAACCCGAGCCGGAGTCGCGTCTTGACCGTCCCGAGCGGCTCATTGAGCCGTTCGGCAATCTCTGACTGCGATAACCCGTCAAAATAGGCCAGCTCGATCGCGATGCGCTGCGCATCGGGCAGCACGAGCAAAGCGTCCTGGATCTTCCGCGACCGCTCGGTGGCCAGCACGCCGGCCATCGGCGAGGCAAAGCCACTGCCCATCGCCGCCGGTGCCGATGTCTCCGCCTCGGCGGCGTCCGCCAGCTTTCCGCGCCGAGACCGGGCGCGGATCAGGTCCAAGGCCCGGCTGCGGGCGATCGTCACCAGCCATGCCGCAACTGAGCCACGGCCGGTCTCGAACCGTGCCGCCTCGCGCCACGCCTGCGCAAAGGTGTCGACCACCACTTCCTCGGCGTCCGCATGTTCTCGCGTGATGCGCAGCGCCATACCGAGCAATCCCGGGGCATAGCGATCGTAGAGCGTGGACATGGCAGATGCATCGCCGGTCGTCATGGACAGCACGAGGGCAGAATCATCTGGCGGAAGGCGGTCGGCAGGATGTGGCATGCTGCTTGTGACGTTCCTTGGTGGACTGTCCGACACAGGAGCACAATCCTAATCCTACCCGCCTTGCGGACCACATCACAAGAGCGAGTCCTCATGGCAACAGCTGCGCCGCCTCGCCAGCGAGGAAGACCAAGGTGCGGCGGCGCCCGTCAATGCGCGCCTCGACCACGTTGACCTGGTCGTCGAAACGTTCCTGGAGCAGCGTGGCGGCCACGCGACCGTTGCGCAGGCCGGCCACGGCAAACCCGCGGAGGGAGATACGGAGCCGGTCGCCCTCCGTCGTGACCTGAGTCGGCGTCAGTTCGATGGTTCGCCCAGCCGCATCGCGCACCACCACTGTGCGCGCCAGATATGCGCCAATCGCCTCCGGCCGATTCCCCGCCGGAAAGTCCGCTTCGTAGACCAGCACCGTCGCCCGGACATCGTGTCCGATACCGAGGACCTCGACGCGCGCCGCGTGGACCGGGTGCCACTCGGCAGCCGAGAGCAGGACCACGGCGGCAAGGCCGACTGTGAGTCGGCGCCAGGTCACCATGGCAGCCGCCCCGCAGCGATCACCAGCGCGGCCCCGCCCACGGCCACCGACGTGAGCCGCACTCGCCACCGTGTCGCATCGTCCCGGCCGGCGACGACCATTCGGATGGTCCAATCGGCCACGGTGAGGAGCGACACGATCGAGGCAAGAATCAGTGCCTGACCCAGCTCAATACCGATGTTGAAGCCGAGTAGCGGGAAGACGATTCCGCCGTCGAAAAGCTGACCCAAGGTGGTGGCGAAGCCGGCGCCGTGGACCAACCCGAAGACACCGGCCAGTACCGGGCGTTGCCATCCGGCCGGCCGGACACCGCGGCTCCAGAGATTCTCGACCGCCGCCACGACGATTGTGCACGGAATCAGGAACTCGACCAGCGCCGTCGGCACCGACAGGACGCCAAGCGCGACCAGCGCCAGCGTGACGCTGTGACCGATGGTAAAGGCGCTCACCACCGCCAGGCCATGGCGCCAATCGCGCAGCCGATAACAGGCAGCGAGCGCCGCGAGGAAGAGGAGGTGGTCGAGCGCCTCGAGCGAGATGAGGTGCCGGATCCCGACCATGATGAACGTGCCGATCATCGCGACACCCCCAAGGCCGTGGCATGGGCCTCGAGGAGTTGATCCTCGGTGCCCCACTGCATCGCATGGGCCAGCACGTCCCGTGCTTCCTGATCGCGCCCGGCCTTGTGTAGCGCCCAGGCGTAGACGTCGTAGCCCTGCACATCCTTTCGGGTTGTCAGCTCCGCCCTGGCCTGTGCGAGCACCGTCTCGACCTGCCGACCACGATCGAGCAATGCGAGCCGCCACTGGCGATGCCATGCATCCCCCGGAATCCCGGCGATCATCCGCTCGAAGGCGCTGAAGCGCTTGGCGGACTCCTCGTTCCGTCCCAGCCGCCGCAGTGCCTCGGCCGCGAGCGCGAGCGCCAACGGATCATCGCCGTGCAACATCGCCGCATCGGCATACTCGAGCGCCTCGGCCGGGTCATCGGTGTCCAGCGCGAGCTGTGCCTGGGCCAGCAGCACGCGGGCATCGTCGGGCGCTACGGCAGCGGCCGCTTTCAGCGACCGCGCGGCGAGTCGCGTCTTCCCGATGGTGCGGGCAAGATCACCGAGACGAAGGTCATACCAGGCAATCTGTTCGGCCGGCGTAAAGGCCATCCGTCGGGCATCCTCGCGCGCCTGCTCCAGCAGCACCTTCGCGTGGCCGGCGCGCCCCCGGATGGCGGCCCAGCGTGCGACACGGGCCGTGACGGCCGGGTCGCCGCCCGGATGATCGAGCGGGGTGAAGAGGCGATCGGCCACGCCGTAGTCGCCTTGTTCGAGCGCAATCTCGGCGCGGAGGGATTGGGACCCTTTCGACGATGGATCTGCCGCAAGCAACGAGTCGGCCGCCTCAGCCGCCTCGCCGAAGCGGTGTTGTCCGACCAGAGCGATGGCAAGGACGCGAAACGCTTCGCTGTTGTGGGCGCGGCGGTTGGCCAGAGAACGCCGGGCCTGCTCCTCGGCCAGAACCAGATCGGCCGCACTTCCGCGTTCGCGAGCACGCTGGAGATACAGCGCCCCCAGTCGGAGTCGATCAAACGCCCCAGTTGGATCCCGCTCCGCCCGCATCGTATACCAGGCGATATCGGCATCGCGGCGGCTGCGTTCCGCCGCCACATCCCAACTGGGTACTGCGGGGGCACGCGTGTGGCCACGCATCGCGACGGCGGTGGCCCCCCCGAAGAGGGCGATGGCCAAGGTGATGGCCGCCACACGCGCGCCTCGCATTAGTTCTTCACCGCAAGGTACGGGAACACGGTCAAGAAGTTCGAGTCATTCGGAACATTGTCCGAGGCCAGCCCTGGCGAGACGTTGCTCGGGTCGAGCAAGCTGCCGAAGATGGCGCTCAATCCGGCATCGACCACGTCATCCTCGAGCTTGCGGCCGCCGTAGCCGTCGGCAAGCGCCCAGCTGAGCCAGCCCGCGGAAGCGATGGGCTTGTCGGTCTGCACGATCAGCATGTCGGGAAGCAGAACGGAGGCGAGGGTGTTCTGCACCGTCGCATTCCGGCCGGCAACCGTCGCGATGAAGTTCACGAATTCGGCGCGAATCGTGGTCGGGTCGGCGGCCGGCCCGGTGCTGCCATGCAACGCGTGGCTACGCTTGGCGAGAAAGACTTCGCTCACCAACGGATTGCCGAGCCGTTGCACCTGGTTGTACATCCGGGGGCCGTTGGTGGTCGGCATGGTGGTGTTGTCGCTGCTGCAACCGGCGCCGACGAGCACGGCGACCAGTAGGAACGGCATGATGGCAAGACGGTTCATGGAAGCAAACCTCGGACTGGAGGAGAAGGAGTTCATCGGGAGATCGTGCCCCACATGCCGATCTTGGCGTTTCCGCCGGCGGTGAGCTGCGACGTCGGCAACTCGATCACGATCGAGGCGATGTTCGCGCCATTCAACACATTGACGGCCTGGCCCACCGGGCGGAACGCCGATGCGGTAGCGGTCGACGGCGTGGAGAGCGGGCCCGTCCCGGGACGACGATCCGGAAGGATGCGGAAGAACTGTTCAAGATCGATGAAGAACGGTTCGTCACGGACGCCAGCATAGACCTGCATCCCGCTGGCGGAACCCAGAATCGTGTTGATGGTCCCGGTGACTGCCGGCTCCATGTTCGAGGCGACGTTCTGCATCGCGCCACGGACCGTGGGCGCGAACGGGCCACGCACGAAGGCCTTCTGGTTGGCGCCGGTGCCGGTGAAGGTCACTTGCAGCACGAGATCTTCCAGTGCGTCGCCGGTGTTGTCGATCTTGATCTGATACAGAAGGTTCGGGTCGAACGACGACGAGGCGGCCTGAGCCGGCGAGATGAACGGGTGCGAGTTGAGCACCAGCGCAATCCGGCCAGTCGACGTCGGGAAGGCATAGAAGTCCGTCATGTCCTGCGTCGGGTTGAGCTCGACGTCGGCGGTGTCCTGGTGGTCAGACGCCTGGACGAGCTGCCAAGCGCCGGTCAGAGCCGCGACGCCGAGGGCGGCGGCGATACCGAGCCGCGCGGTTCGGGAGGGGGTATTCATCCTGGGGGTACTCCTGGTGTGGGTAGTGGTCCTTCTGCTTGCACCCTTGTTACGGCACCAGTCCTCGATCGGATCTCTCGAGCGGCCCGGCCGCTGGGTGGGG
>JBBQJU010000164.1:0-5992 GCA_038326215.1 Gemmatimonadales bacterium
GACATCACCATCGCAGATGGAGTCCGAGCGGAAATAAAACGTCAATGGGCGAGGCTTGGGATGGCCATGATTTTTGCACCATAGTCTCGCCGATCGCCGATCGCCGATCGCCGTTCACCGTTCACCGTTCACCGTTCACCGATCGCCGTTCACCGTTCACCGTTCACCGTTCACCGTTCACCGTTCACCGTTCTCCGTTCGCCGTTCGCCGCCCCAATGTCCATCCTCCGACCGATTGCGTCGTCTCCCATTGGCACGGACATTCGACAGGTCACCAACGCATGCCCACCTCAGGAGCGTACATGCTCGTCCAGTTCAATAGCGACCGCAACATCACCGGCAGCACCACGCTCGCCGAGCAGTCGGAAACAACTGTCCGCGGGGCCCTGGGCACCTTCGCCGACCAAATCACCCGCATCGAGATCCACGTCAGCGACGAAAATGGTGCCGACAAGGGTGGCGTCAACGACAAGCGCTGCCGCATCGAGGCACGGCTCAGCGGTCGCCAGCCGATCGCCGTCCACGCGGAGGCCGATACCGTGTCCAAGAGCGTCGACAGCGCCGCCGACAAGTTGCGCCATGCGGTCGAAACCATCGTCGGCCGCGCCAACCAACATTGACCCTGCATCAGGAGTTCGACAATGTCGAGACCCAAGAAATCCCGCCAGCGCTACAACAGACCGGTGCCACCGCAACCATCAATTACCCATGCCGATGGGAGCACGAGCAATCCCGAGTATCCAGCGCTGGAAGGCCGCGAACCGCTCCCTGAGGAAATCACCGGCAAGGCCTCCGGCACCAGCGACGACCTCGTGACACTCTTCGACAGCACCGATCGCGAGCACATGGCCGACGGCTTCCGCGGTGGAAGCGAGGACGACACCGATGTGTCCCCGGGCTAACGCCGTGCATGATGAGCATCCAGAGCCGCCCAGCGGCCCGTGCGCCGGTCGGCACGCGGGGCGCATTGCTCTCCTCGCCCTCATCCTCGCGTGCAACTCACCGACCGCGGCCGACACGGTCCCCGTCGACGGCACCATCCTCCGCGGGCCCATTCAGCCGGTCTGCCAAGTCGGGCAGTCCTGCGACGGCCCCCTCGTCGCCGACTTCGTCGTCGCCCGAAATGGGCGGACCATCCGGAGCTTCCGCACCGACGCCGCCGGACACTTCAGCATCTCCCTCGCCCCCGGCAGCTATCAGGTCATCCCAGCTGCCAACGCACCCATCATCGGTGCGGGCACCGTATCGCAGCCGTTGACGGTCGTCGCACCAGAAACACGCGGAGTGACGTTGCAGTTCGATACTGGTATCAGGTGACCGGCGAACGGCGAACGGCGAACGGTGATACGTCAGGACCCCGCACCCGGCGCGGCCACCGACTGCTCGCTGTTCGCTGTTCGCTGTTCGCTGCTCGCTGCTCGCTGTTCGCCGCCCACCCTACCCCTCAGCCCCTCCTCCTGCGAGATTCCCGCCACCTTTACCTCAGAGTTTCGCAGTCATGGATTTCAGTCTGACCCCAGAGCAGGAACAGATCAAGCAGATGGTGCGCGACTTCGCGGCCACCGAGATTCTCCCGCACGTGATGGAATGGGACGAGGCACAGCACTTCCCGCTCCCGACCGTGAAGGCCCTCGGTGACCTCGGTCTCCTCGGCGCTGTCTTTCCGGAGGAGTACGGCGGCGCCGCACTCTCCTACATCGACTACGTCAATATCCTCGAGGAGCTCGCCGCGGTCGAATCAGGGATCTCCCTGATCGTCGCCGCCCATAACTCCCTCGGGATCGGCCACATCAACGTCGCCGGCTCCGAGGAGCTGAAGCAGCGCTACCTCCCGAAGCTGACCAGCGGCGAGTGGATCGGCTGCTGGGCGCTGACCGAGCCGGGCTCCGGCTCCGACGCGTCGGGGATGCACACCGTCGCGGTGCGCGATGGCGATGACTGGATCCTGAATGGCACCAAGAACTTCATCACCAACGCGACGCACGCGCAGCTCGCCACCGTGCTCGCCGTGACCGATCGCAACGACCAGAAGCACGGCATCACCGCCTTCGCGATCGAAATGAGCACCCCCGGCATTCGCGCCGGCAAGAAGGAGAACAAGCTCGGCATGCGGATCTCCGACACCGCCGAGCTGATCCTCGAGAATTGCCGCGTGCCGCACGCCAACGTGATCGGTCAGGTGGGCTACGGCTTCAAGGATGCGATGAAGACGCTCGACGGCGGCCGCATCTCGATCGCCGCGATCGCCCTCGGCATCGCGCGTGGCGCGTACGATGCCGCCCGCAAGTACGCCTCGGAGCGCACCGCGTTCGGCCAGCCAATCGCCGGCTTCCAGGCGATCCAGTTCATGCTCGCCGACATGGCCACCGAGATCGAGGCGGCGCGCCTCCTCTGCTACAAGGCCGCCACCATGAAGGATGCCGGCGAACGCGTCACCACCGCCTCGGCGATGGCGAAGCTCTACGCCTCGGAAGTCGCCGTGCGTGCTACCGAGAAGACGGTGCAGATCTTCGGCGGCTACGGCTTCATCAAGGAGTTCCCGGCCGAGAAGTTCTATCGTGATGTCAAGCTGACCACGATCGGCGAAGGCACCTCCGAAATCCAGCGGATGGTGATCGCTCGCGCCATCCTGGCGATGTAACCCCAGCAGGAACCCATGCCGATGCGACTCGCTGCCGCGCTACTCCTCGCCACGCTGGCGGCCGCGACCGCATCGGCGCAGCACCCCGCCACCCGCATCATCCCCGCGATCGAGCGTGTGACGCCGCGCCCCGGCAACTGGCGCATCGGCGATACGCTGGTGATCGTCGCGACCGACTCGCTCACGCGCATCGAAGCACAGCGCTTTGCGGCCTCACAACTGCGCGACAGCAGACGCGTGGTGCGGGTCGTGGGCACGTCGCAACCTTCGGCGCTGCGCCTCGCCATCCAGGGTGGCGCGGCGACCGACGAATCGTACGCGATGTATGTCGACAGCATCGGCGGATTGATTGCCGCGCCGAGCGTGCAGGGCATCCGCTATGGGCTGCAGACGCTGCGGCAGCTGTTACCGGTGCAGGGCGGCGGCCGCATCGATGGCGTCGAGCTGCATGATGCGCCCCGCTACCCGTGGCGCGGCGCGATGCTCGATGTCGGGCGCCACACCTTTCCCGTGGCCGACGTGCTCCGCTGGATCGATCTGCTCGAGCGCTACAAACTCAACATCTTCCACTGGCACCTCACCGAAGACCAGGGCTGGCGGATCGCGATCGACAAATATCCCCGCCTGACCTCTATCGGCGCGTTTCGCACCGAAGCCGACAGCAGTCGCTATGGCGGCTTCTTCACCAAGGACGAGATCCGGCAGGTGGTGGCCTACGCCGCGGCACGTGGTATCACCGTGGTGCCGGAGATCGAGATGCCGGGCCACGCGCGCGCGGCGATCGCCGCCTATCCCGAACTGAGCTGCACCGGCGCGCCCTTGCCGGTACCGGCGACGTGGGGCGTCTTCGGCGATGTCCTCTGCCCGACGGTGACGACCTTCCGATTCCTCGAGGGCGTGCTCACGGAAGTGCTCGAGCTCTTCCCGTCGCACTACATCCACATCGGCGGCGACGAAGTCCCCAAGGAGCGGTGGAAGGCGTGTACCGAGTGTCAAGCCATCATGCGCCGCGAGGGACTCAAGGACGAGCACGAGCTGCAGCGCTGGTTCATCGCACTGATCGGTGGATGGCTGACCGAACGCGGACGGTCGCTGACCGGGTGGGACGAGATTCTCGATGGCGGGTTGCCGAAGGGCGCAACCGTCCAGGCGTGGCAGGGCAGTGATCGCATTGCGGCGGGGCTCGCCGCCGGCGCAGACGTGATCGCCTCGCCAGCAGAGTGGGTCTATCTGAATCGCCCAGCCAATGAACTGCCGCTCGCGCGCGTCCTGCAGTTCGATCCGTCAGCCAAGCTCGGCGCGATGACGGGCCCCGGGCGGCTGCTCGGCGGCGAGGCGCCGCTCTGGACCGAGCACGTCACGTCAGCGGCGAACGTCGAGCTGATGTGGCTCCCGCGGTTGCTGGGCTTTGCCGAGACGATGTGGCGCGGGCCGGCGGAGATCGCGGAGTTCCAGACCCGTCTCGATGGCGGCGAACTCGCCCGACTCGCCCGCGCCGGCTACGCAATTGGGCCGGCCGACGATGACCTGCTGCGAATCACCTTCACGTGGGACAGTGCGGCGCTCGGCCTCCGGCTCCACGCCAAGACGGTCCCCGGGGTGTCGGTCGCGATGCGTCGCGGCGATGCTGGCGCCTTCACCCCGATCACCGATGGCGCGCTCTTCTCCGGGCGCGGCGAGTGGACCGTCGAAGGGCGTTACGGCGGGCGCCTGGTGCGCGAGCCACGGCGGGTCACGATGGTCTCCCACCTCGCGGTCGGCAAGCCGGTGCAGCTCGGCACGGCCCCCGATGCCAAGTATCCGGGCACCGGGCCGCTGACGCTGACTGATGGCGTCCGTGGCACCGTCTTCGGCGATGGCTTCTGGAACGGCTGGCTCGGCCAGAATGTCGACGCCACGATCGACCTCGGCACCGCCACCACCGTCGACTCGGTGGTGGTCTCGCTCCTCGAAGAGGTGCGGTCGTGGATCCTCCTCCCCAAGGAGGTCTCTGTCTCGGTATCGCCGAACGGGATCGAGTGGATCGATGGCGGAGTCAGGAGGGTTCAGGCAGAGATCCTGCCCGATGGCCGGTCCAGACCGCGGGTGGTGCTGACCCTGCCAGCCGGGACGAAGGCGCGCTACATCCGGGTCGGGGCGGTGAACGGCGGTCGTCTCCCCCGCTGGCACGCCGGGGCGGGCGAAGCCTCGTGGGTCTTCATGGACGAGATCGAGGTCTATTGAGAAGCACCCTTCAGAAGAGTCGGCAGGAGCCGATACTGCGATTTCCCCCTGCCGCTCCACGGGAGGCTCCCCGGCAGGGGCCCGCATTCACCTTCTGGAGGTTCCATGACCCTCGCCTTTCGTGAGCGTGCCTCGCACGCGGGCGTGGTGGGGTTGATCGCCGCCATCCTGGCCGTGGCAACCCAATACTTCGTGGCCCTTCCGGTAGGCAACCAGCCCAATTGGCTGGCACTGTTGAGCGCGGCCGCGGCAGCGCCCGCGGCCTACATCGTCGTCCCGATTCGCGCACCGATCGAGGGATGGATCCAGATGGAGATCGGCGGGACCGCCCTGCACGAAGCAGCGACTCCCTTCGGACCCGCGATGCGCGCCGACCGGGAGGACCTGATGCTGGTCGCGCTCGGGACGATCATCATGGTGGGGATTGTGGCGTATCTGGCGGAGGGGGTGCAGGAGATGGTGTCGGAGCGGGGGAAACGCAGGTAAACGGTAAACGGTGAACGGGGCGCGACCGTTGGCCGCGCGAGGGGAGGAGTGAGCGATCTGCGTATTCGCGACCACGCAGGTCCCTCGCTTCGCTCGGGATGACAACACGCTACGCGCTCACCCCTTACCCCTTCCGGTTCACCGTTCACCGTTCACCGTTCACCGTTCACCGTTCACCGTTCACCGTTCACCGCTCACCCTCCGCCCAATCTCCCCAACCCTCGCCGCATCCGTCACCATCCGCACCGATTCATCCTCCGGCCAGTTCTTGCGGAACGGCACCGGATATGGATTGAACGACATCGTCTCCTGACGCGGCGACGTCCCACGCACATGGATCTCGTGCACGCCGGTGGCGATGATCAGCTCCGTTGCATTCATTTCGTCGACCCCACCGCCCGCCATGATCGAAATCCGCCCCGCGGCCTGCGTCACTGCCGCGGCAAGTTGCGCGCGCCCGTCCCAGGCAGTCTCGCGCTGTCCCGAGGAGAGGACCCGCTGCACGCCGAGGCGGATGAGCGTCTCGAGGGCGCTGACCGGATCCCGGCAGACGTCCCAGGCACGATGGAAGGTGAGTGGGAGTCCACCGGCTGCCTCCTTCCAGGCCCGCACGGCGGCTTCATCGACATCGCCGTCCGGCGT
>JBBQJU010000165.1:0-5984 GCA_038326215.1 Gemmatimonadales bacterium
CGCAGCGGAAGTCGGCACGGTGGCAGTTGGTGACAACGCGAGTGTGGTGCTGGCCGGTGACAACGCGACGGCCACCGCGTGGAGCGCGGCCAAACGGAAGAGCTGGACGACACTGACCACCAGCAGTGGGACCGGCAGTGGTGTCGCCGCGTGGACGCGCAGCACGGCCGGATTGGCCGCCGGCGTGTATGTCGACACCATCACCGTGACGGCGCTCGGTGTCGCACCACAGCGTGTCATCGACACGCTGGAGGTCACGGCGGCACCAGTTGCCATTGCGATTGCCGTCTCGCCGAGCGGGCGGCGAGTGAGCGTCGTGCGCGGCAGCACTGCCGCGAGCGCCAGCGGTAGCGTCGTGGTCAGCGGGACCAACGCCGGCAGCACCGGCTGGGTTGCCTCGAGGCGGCGGAGTCACACCGTCTTCACGGTCGGCAGCGGCATCGGCAGCAGCACGGTCGCGTGGATCCGCAACACGGCATCACTCGCGGCCGGCACGTATGTGGACACCATCACGGTAACGGCAGGGTCGGCCGCTGCACGGATCGTTGATACGGTTGTTGTCACGATGCCGACGAACTCGATCGTTGCCATTCGGCCGCAGGGGAAGATGACGCGCTACTTCACGTCAGCGGGCCGCGCGAATGCCATCACCGCCGTACGGGACTCAGCACTCGTCGAGGGCAGTGTGGTCGACGGGCAGAGCGACCAGTGGACGGCCGTCATCAACGGAAGTGGGCTCACTGTGCTCTCCACCGTCGGCCGGCTGGGCGACTATGTCTACTGGGAGCGTCGGAGTGTCGCGTCGAGCGCCGGGATGTACGTCGACTCGGTTCGGGTGCAACTCGTCGGCTCGGCTGGACTTGAGGCTGTCTTCGTCGATTCCCTTGAAGTAGTCTCCGTGCAACTGCCGGCGGTTGGCTTGGCGGTGGAGGAACTGGTGCGCGGGGGGCAGTTGAACAGCGACCAGCGGATGCTGCTCGACAGCGACGGCAATCGGAACGGCTCCTTCGATCTGGGCGACTTCCTGGCCTGGGTGGATCGCGATCGGATCCGGCTCTCGCCTGCCCAGATGGCGAAGCTGCAGTCCGTACCATTGACCGCGGTGCGGCCGCGGCCGTAACGGAAATCAGCCGCCGAGCAGTCGGCGCATCAGGCCACCCGTTGCCAGCTCGTCGAGGCGACGGGTGGCCTGTCGCCAATGGAAGCGGTTGACCAGTCGCGAGAGCTCGCGGACGAGGTGCCCATCACCGCGCGCGCGTGCGACGGGGAGGATCTCCTCCCAGTCAACCAGGTCGCCATCGTGCTCAACCGCAATGGTGCGCAGGAGGCGGGGGTCGACGAGTGCCGGCATCGCTGGCGAGGTGAGGCCAGTCGCCCGCATCGCGGCGGACGTCTGCAGGCACTTGTGACAGGTGCCGCAATTGTACTCCGTACCCTGAAAACAGACGCGCAGCACCGCCAGCAGGTCGGGAGCCGCGGCGAGCATCGCCAGTTTCTCGATCCGAAGCGCACCTGCGCCATGGTGACTGATCGCCGTGGCAGCACTACTCCAGCGTGGGTCGGTCAGCGGGTGCGTGCCATATGGCCGCAGGTTCTCCCAGCTGTTGCTCCCGGCGATCGCGTACGAGGTGACGCCGAGGGCGTGCGGGACCGACGCGAGGCTGCCACCGATGAAATGCGACCATTTGCCGCCAGTCGCCTTTCCGATCCACTTGGCATTGGTCTGCACCGTCACGAGCGGCAGGCCGCGCGCGGCCATCGTTCTGCGCAAGGCCTCATCGACCCCGGACATCAGCGCGGGGTTGGGTATTCCGTACTCGATCCCGTCGACCAGCACGACGCCATCGAGTGCCGACTGGAGTTGCATCACCGTATAGCTGCTGTCCACCCCGGCAGAATAGCCGGTGTACCGGCCCGTCGGCCCATGGCGTTCCGCACGGGCCGCCTCAATGCGGACGGCGCGAAGCTCGGGAAACCAGCGCGCGAAGATCTCCTGTTGTTCGGCGAGTCCCGCCGCGAAGCCTGGGTCGAGCGGCAGGGTGTCGGGGAGGATGAGGTCACGGCGTGACCGCATCGCGCTCACCAGCAGCGCAACAACAAAGGGTTCGCCGCGCAGGGTGATCGCATCGCGCGGTGGCATCGTCCAGAAGAGGCGAGAGCCTTCGACCTCGCCGCTCAGGGTCAGTCGATCACCCGTGCGTTCGAGCGTTGGCGCCGAGATCCGCAATGGAGCCGTCGTCATGCGCCGCGCCATCCGTCGCTCGGGGTGGGGTGTTCGCCGTGTCGAGCGGATTCAATGGCTGTGAAGCATTCCCATGCCGTGGCGTGTGCCAGGCGCCACCCGCGGCGTGCGCAGGCGCGATGCAGGTGGCCGATCGTGGCGCCAATGCCGCCGCCCAAGAGTGGGGCGGCGTTCTTCTCCGGCGCGCCATGGGTGAAGAGCTTCACGAATACCTCATTGCCGATCCGTGGTGCGGCGCCAAGCCAGTGCTCGGCGCGGTCGGCGGCAGGGGGGGCATAGCCGGCCAGCTCGCCCACTTCCAACGAGGGGAGTACGCGCCAGCGTGGATGCGCCCGCACCGACAACGGCCCCTGGACGCAGAGCAGCGCTTCCGCCGGCGGCACGGCGCCGACTGTCACCAGTGGGCCGCGATCGTGCGATTTCGGCCGCACGGGATCGTCAACGGCCCAATAGATCGCGTTTACCAGCGAGGTTTGGCACGGATCGGGAGCCGATGGCATCGTGAAATCGGCATAGCAGTTGAGTTCCCGGAGCAGGGTGAGCTCGTTGTTGAGCCCGCACCAACGGCCATCGGGGCGCGAGTTGTCAAGCGCCCAGTTGCCGTGGATGAAGCCGAAGCCGGGGCGACCCTGCCAATCGTGCAGCAGGCCGTGATCTGTGCGCAGCGTGGCAATGAACTGCGACATCCGGTCGACGAAGGCGTGAGGGGTGTCGGCGTCGTGGTGAATGTGCACTTCGACGTCGCCAACGCCCTGCCGGACAAGGCCGGCCAGCGACTCGAGCACGGCGGGCTGGTACTCCTCCGCTGGGTAAAAAAAGCTCCAGCGCGCGGGGCGCCCGAAATCATCGGGGTGCGCCTCAGCGATCCGGGGCCAGGCCTCGACCCACGCCGCGACGCGCGCCGCCGCCACGGCATCACTCGGCCGGCCCCAGTACGGTTCGTAGTGATCGGCGAACATCAACCAGACCGTCACGGGACGTGACGGATCGAACGTATGGTCGGCATGACGTCTCCGGGACGCCCACCACCCCGGCAGCCACCGCTGCGCCTCCCGCGGCAGCTTCACGCTGTGCCTGTCGGGACGGCTGACGTGATCACCTGCATCAGCGTGTGCCTCAACTGGTCGATCCCTTCACTCCGATCGGGGATGTGCTGTGCGTCGGCGGCGCGCCCAAGGGGCGGGCCGGCGAGCGCGACGGTCAGCGCTTGGGCCAGCGCCTCAACATCGCCCGCCGGGACGACGGCCGAGTTCGGCTCGAGCAGGCTGCGGATGGCGCCGACATCGCTGGCGACAAATGGCGTACCGCACGCGAGCCCCTCAAGCAGCACGTTCGGGACGCCCTCGGAGCGGGACGGCAGCACCACGCAGTCCGCGGCGCGGTACCACTCGGCCAGTGCCGCATGGCCAATCGGGCCGACGAACCTGACTCGGTCACCCAGCGGGCCTGCGACCATCTGCAGCCCTTCGCGGTGTTCGCCATCGCCCGCAAGGACCAGCAGCGGAAGCGCTCCATCCCGGGTGACCTTGGGCCAGGCGGCGAGCAGGACATCGAGCCCCTTCACGGGGACCATCCTCCCAACCCACAGGGCGATCGGCCGGTCGACCGGGAGCCCGAGGCGCTGCCGCGCCGCAAGCCCGTCGCCTGGGGCGAATCGCTGTCGGTCAACGCCACGTGCAAAGACGCCGACCCGCTCGGGGGCAATGCCCAACGCCACCACGCGATCCCGCAACGGGGCGCCGACGGTGAGCACGTGATCGGCGGCGCGGAGCGTCTCGATGATGATCCGGCGGCGTTTGGGATCGGACGTCAGCAACTGGATGTCGGAGCCCCCGACCAGCAGGAGCCCGGGCACGCCGAGGCGCTGGGCGACTGCCAGAGCGACGGTGCCGTCCGGGTGCGTCCAATAGCCGAGGACCACATCTGGGATCCACTCCTCCGTCACCGCCTCGGCGGCGGGGAGGACACTGCGCCGCATCCAGCGATGGTGCGAGGCATGGCCGAATTTCGGCAGGTAGTACCAGGTCGGATGCACGACGCCGTCGGCCGTCTCGCCGCTGGCGGTGCGCCGGAGGCGGTCGGTCCATGGCACCGGGGCAATGACGCGCACGTCGTCGCCGGCGAGGTGCAAACCGGCGACAAGCGCGGCGTTGAAGGTGCCCTTGGTTGGCGCATACGGCGTTGGATAGACCGACGTCACCAGGAGGATGCGCATAGGGCGTCAGTGCGTCGAGGCGGGCCTGGGGGCGGGCTGCGGCTGGATACGGCGGCGGCGCCCTCCGGCCGTCACGACGGCAGTCTCGGTCTCCGACGGCTTCGGCTGTGGCTGAAGGTCGAACGGGGAGCCGAGGAGCGTGGCGGCAGCCATGCCGAGGGTCATGTACATCATCGGGTAGTAGGCGTTCGAGAGGAACGACCCCGTCACCAGGACACCGGTTATCAACGCGAGCATGTGGCCTGCCTGGATTTCGTAGAGCGCGGCCTCCGGGTTGCTGCCGCGCGCGGCGACCGCGACCTTCCGCAGCCGGCGGAGCCCCTGGATGAGCGTCCCGCAGAGCAGGATGAAGGTGGCCAGTCCGGCCACGCCGAGTTCCATGCCGTACTGCACCCAACTGGAGTGCGCCGCCCGTTCGGGGCCGTTGAGGTCACCGAAGTAGGTCGGAAAGTTGGCAATCCCGTAGCCCCAGGGGCGCTTCAGCATCCACACCATCCCTTGCTTCCAGAAGAAGATGCGCCCGTCGTTCGAGAGGTTGTAGTCATCGGCGCCGAAGTCGGAGAACCGGTCGCTGGCGCCGCCTTTGACGGCCATATAGGCGAAGACGCCGACGGCGGCGGCGAGGAGCAGTGCGGTCGCCACGCGTCGCCATCCTCTTGCGCCGGCGCCGATCAGGACTGTCGCACTGGCGAGCAGGCCGAGCATCGATCCGCGGGACTGCGTCGGCACGAGCGCCAGTACCATCACGCCCGCCATGCCTGTCCAGAAGAGCCGCCGACCGGCCGATCCGACGGAAAGCCAGAGCGCGAGCGGGAAGGCGGCGACGATGATGGCGCCGAAGTCGTTACTGTCGAGCCCGATGCCGACGACGGCGAGCCGACGCAACTCGGGGCGTGCAGCAATGACCTCGGGGTCGATCGGGTCGCCGTCCTCGTTCAGGACGACGGCGTTGGGGTCATAAGTCTGCAGCACGTTCGCCGAGACCGCCGTGACCGAGAGGACAAAGAGCGCCGCCGCGACGCGCATGGTGCGCCGATCACGGAGGAAGACCAAGCAGGCCAGAAACACTACGAACGCGATGAGGTAGCGCTGCCGAAGGAAGTCCAGTGACCCCGACGGCCAGATGCCGATCGGAATGGTGACGAGGACGATGCCGAGAATGATCGTGGCCAGACGGAGCGCTTTCGACTGTGCCCAGATCAGCTTCCAGGCCTCAGGGGGGGTCGCGATGCCGAGCATGGCGAGGAAGATCAGCATCATCGTCATCGGGCCCTTCGGGATCTCCATGAACGAAAAGACCTCGGGCAGTCGCACCACGGCGTAGCCGAGATAGAGACCGAGAAATGGCGCAATCGCCATTTCACTTCGACTCGCCTTGGTCAGGAGAAAATTGCCGAGTCGTTCTCGCCGAGTCGGAGCCTGGCCGGTCGCCGCGTGCACGGTGGCCAGGATGTCAGCGGGTAGGGAATCGTTCGGGTGCGCGGTGGTCACGGCATCTCCTGAGGCGCGGCCGGCAGTCGATTCACC
>JBBQJU010000166.1:0-5954 GCA_038326215.1 Gemmatimonadales bacterium
TGGCGGCTGCGCTTCGATGCGGCCGGGCAGCGCGTCGCCATTCGGGCGATCACGCCGGACAGCATCGCCGAGTCGCTGATCCAGACGGGTCCGACTGGCGGGCCGGTGTCGCCGGACGGTTTTGCTGTCACCTGTTTCAACAACGGGTACTGCCAGTTCTACCGACCCGGCAGCGTGCGCCGGGGCATGCCGGCCATGGCCTCCACCGACCTGACGATGTGGGGCCTCGGCGTCACCGGGCTGCGCGTTCGGGTCCACGCCCGCGTCAATACCGATCTGGGTGGCGATGTGACCTGGGCGGGCACCACGCCGCGGCTCCAACTGACGGAGGGGTTCGCTGAGTACATCCGCAACGGGCTGACGGTGCAGGGTGGCCGCCTCCTCGATCAGGGGCGGCTCGGCAATGCCGGGCTCGGCGTGCTCGACGGCGCACGCGCTGCCCTGCGCCTCGATCGAGTGCCGCTCGATGTGTCGCTCTACGGTGGCTGGGGGATGGCACGCGGTGTGGTCCTCCCCGTGACCTCGCCAGCGGTCAATCCGCTGTTGGACTACAATCCGGGCGTTCGGCAAATCGTGGCTGGTGGCAGCATCGGCGCGCGGCTGCGGGACGTCGACGCGATGGTCGAATATCGCCGTGAAATCGATCCGCTTACCAACTACTTGGTGGCAGAGCGGGCCGGCATCTCGACCCAGCTTCGGCCCTTCACGCGCCTCTCCGTGGTTGCCGGCGCCGACTATGACGTGGCGCTGGCGCAGCTTGGCACCGCGGAGGCCACACTGGCCTACAGCGCACCGCGGCTCTGGGCCACGGTTGGCGCCCGGCACTATCGCCCCTACTTCGATCTCTGGACTGTCTGGGGCGCCTTCTCCCCGGTGCCCTACCGCGGTGTGAACGGTTCGCTTGCGGTGGGGGTGTTGAAGAACCTCCAGCTGCGTGGTCGAGGCGAGTGGTTCCGCTACGAGCCCACCGAGGCGAGCACGCCGCAAGTGAACGCCAAGGAGAGCGGCTGGCGCGCCGCGCTCGAGGCCACGATGACGCCGCGGCCGCAGTGGGTGGTCTCGGGTGGCGCGCACACCGAACGACTCCCGGGCGCCAGTAGCGAGGGCGTCGACGCCCGTGTGTCATGGCGCCCGCGCGATCCCATCACGCTTTCCCTCGAGGGCGGCTCCCTGCAGCGACCGCTCGAGTTCCGCTTTCAGGACGCTGGGTTGACCTGGGTCGGCGCGGCCGCGAACTACCGTGTCGCCGAACGGTGGCAGGTCGGGGCGACCGTTGACCGCTACTGGGAATCGCGCGATCGGCTCGACGCCGGCGCGTTCGACTGGAACCAGTGGCGGCTCGGCCTGCGTGCCTCGGTGACCCTGCGATCCAGTGCCGATCGCTGGGCGTTGCCGCCTGCCCGTCCCGCAGGGAGGACGCCATGATGCGTCGCGTTGCTGGTTTGGTGCTCCTCCTCGGCGTCGTCGCCGGGGTGGCGATCGGTGCAGCGCGCACGCCGGCGCGACGCGACAGCTTCGATCACACCAAGCACGCCAAGCTGTTCGTCTCCTGTACGACCTGTCACGTCGGCGCAGAGCGTGCTGGGGCCAGCATCTTCCCGACGGCGACGCAGTGCGCCACGTGCCACGACGGCAAGGCGCAGTCGCTGGTGAACTGGCAACCGCGCGTCGGTCCGCCGATCACCCATCTCAATTTCAATCACTTGGTCCACCTTGGGCGCCGCCGGGCGCGGCATGCCGATTCGACCGGCAGCTGTGTCGATTGCCATGCGACGAGCGGCGCCAAGTGGATGCAGGTGCGCGGGCCTGATGCCCCGCAGTGCCTCGCCTGCCACAAGCTCGGGCGCGAGAACCATTTCTCGCTGCCCGACTCGGCGTGCGCGACCTGCCACGTGGCCCTCTCGAAGGCCACTGGGCTGAGTCGTGAACGGGTTGCACGCTTCCCCCGGCCCGTCAGCCACGATGCCCCGAATTTCCAGTCGAAGGCGGGTCACGGCACGCTGGCCAAGAATACGGTGGGCACCCAACAGGTCGCCTCGAGTTGCGCCACCTGCCATGTGAGGCCGTACTGCACCTACTGCCATGTGAACGCCCCGGAGATTCCGGCGATTCAGGCCCTTGGCTTCTACAATGCGGCGGTGGCGTTGCCGCGCAAGTTCGATCAACCGGCGACCCACGCGCGCGCCGACTTCGAATCGCAGCATGGCAAGCAGGCGGGACACGGGGCCCAGGCCTGCCAGAGCTGCCATACGCGCGAGAGCTGCGCCGTCTGCCACGTCAACCAGCTGCCGGCTGCGGCGCGCGGTCTCTATCCGGCAGGCCCCGGTCGGGGGGTGGGGGCGACGCCGAAGCAGAAGATGCCGTCGACGCACATCCCGACGTGGTCGACGAAACACGGCACCGTCGCTGCCGCCACGATGCAGACCTGCGCCTCCTGTCACACTCGGCAGAGTTGCCTCACCTGTCACGTGCCGAACACGGCCAGTCGCGGTCAATATCACCCGGCAAGTTTCCTGACGCGGCACCCGGCCGATGCCTATTCCCGCGCGAGCTCCTGCGCCGAATGCCACAATCAGGCGCAGTTCTGCCAGAGCTGTCACCAGCAGGCCGGGGTTGTATCGCAGCGGGCGCTACTCGGAGCGGGTGGGTACCACGACGGCAACCGCCAGTTCTTTGTCGGGCACGGGCAGGCGGCACGGCAGTCGCTCGAGAGCTGCGCGTCGTGCCACGTGGAGCGGGACTGTCTGACCTGCCACTCCGCGCAGAAAGGCCGAGGCTTCTCGCCGCACGGCCCGGGCTTCGACTCCGAGCGGATGTTGCGCAAGAACCCGCAGCTCTGCATGGC
This sequence comes from Gemmatimonadales bacterium, assembly GCA_038326215.1. Taxonomy (GTDB): domain Bacteria; phylum Gemmatimonadota; class Gemmatimonadetes; order Gemmatimonadales; family GWC2-71-9; genus Palsa-1233. The sequence continues at coordinate 2,846 of JBBQJU010000166.1, forward strand.
GTGCCACGGCACGGCGATCCCCCGCCGGCCATAAGGGCGGGGCAGGGCAGGAACCAAGCACAGCGCTCTGGCGTATGTTCCGGGTGTGAGACCTTCACCCCCGGAGCGTACCGTGTCATACCAGAAACCCACTGACGAAGAACTCCGCCAGCGCCTCAACCCGATGCAGTACCGTGTCACCCAGCACGAGGGGACCGAGCCGCCGTTCGAGAATGAGTACTGGGACCGTCACGAGGACGGCATCTATGTCGATGTCGTCTCTGGCGTTCCGCTCTTCTCCTCGCGCGACAAGTTCGACTCGGGGACGGGGTGGCCGTCCTTCACGCGGCCGATCTCGCCGGAAGCCGTCGCGACCAAGACCGACCGTTCGCTGCCCTACATGACCCGTACCGAGGTGCGGTCGGCTGATGCAGATTCCCATCTCGGGCACGTCTTCGAGGACGGCCCGGGTCCCGAGGGAGTCCGCTTCTGCATGAATTCAGCAGCCCTGCGGTTTATCCCAGCCGCCGAGCTGGAGGCCCAAGGCTACGGAGCGTGGCTGACGCTCTTCGAGGGACCGCCGTAACGTATTGAAACAACCGGAAACGGATTCCCGTTAGGCCTGCGTCCGGCGCCCCGTCTCGGTGGGTGTCCGGACGCTTGACCATACGGAGGGGTTCCCCATGACGCTGCTGACCGCTGCCTTTCGTTCGACCCTGACGCGCGGGTCGCTGCTCCTGCTCGCCCTGACACCCGTGACCCGTGCCCTTCCTGCGCAGCAGCTCTCCCTCGGCGCCGGCTATACCCGGATGGAAGGCAGCATCGGCGATGCGCAGTCGGACCATGGCTTGGCAGTCCGCCTCGGAGTCGACCTCGTGACCCGCGGGAGCCTCGTCTGGGGCCTTGAGGGCGCCGTGGAGCGACTCAACGAGGTCCATCGCCAGTCTACCACCACCTGCATCCTGCCCGGGGGCGGAACCGGACCGTGCCACTTCGACAGCCGCAACCGCGACACCGGATGGTCACTCGGCACCACACTGCGCCTCATGCCAGGGACCGGTCCGCTGCGGCCATACGCGCTGGTTGGGCTCGGCTTCCTCACCGTCCGTACCCACGAACGGCAGCAGGTGACGGACAATGCCGGGACCACGCTGCCCAACTTCTCCTTCGACGGCCGCTTCAGTGATCAGGCGTTGCAGGGGCATTTCGGTGCCGGCCTTACCGCACGCCCGGCATCCTGGCCAGTCGGCCTCTTTGCCGAGGGGCGGATGACCCGGTTGATCCACAATTACTCAGGTGGGATTGTCGGGAACTGGAATCCGACGATTGTCTTCGGAGTGCGGCGGTAAGAAGGGTGAACGGTGAACGGTGAACGGTGGTAGTCATCCCGAACGAAGTGAGGGATCCGCGTGATGGTCAATACGCAGATCCCTCGCGTTGCTCGGGATGACAACGCTCCTTACTCTGCGCGGCCATCGGCCGCGCCCCGTTCACCGTTCACCGTTCACCGTTCACCCCCACCTTCACCCCTGCCCGACAATCCCCTCCTCCAGCCACGCCATCTCTTCCTTGACCACCCGCTGCGCCAATTGGTACGTCGCCACATCGTCCGGTCCGAACGCCAGCCGGAAGAGATGATCCACCCGCTGCCGCGCATGCCGGCAGAAGACATCGGCCACCGTGATCGCCTCGCGATTGCCGCTGCGCGCCATCGTCTCGGCGCGGCTGATCGCCGCCGTCATCGCAAAAAGCTCGGCGCCGACGTCGACCAGGCGGAAGAGCACCGACTGCCGCTGTTCGAGCTTCGGCCCGAAGCGAACCATCGCGTGGAAGAGCGAGCGCGCGAGCTTGCGTGAGCGGCGTCCGACGAAGCGTAGGTGTCCCGACAGCTTCCCGAAGCCCCCGAATCGCATCCACTCGGTGCCGATCCAGAGCCGCGGATACCAGCCGGCATAGAAGATCGCCGAGCGGAGCAGCGCCTTGCCCTTCACGCCGAGTGATGTGCGCGGATCAATGAGATCGCCGGCCACCTTGAGGTGGGTGTCGACCGCCTCGCGCGCGATGAACAATCGCATGATCTCGCTCGATCCCTCGAAGATCCGGTTGATGCGTGCATCGCGATACATCCGCTCGACCGGGTCGGGCACTTCGCCGCGCATCCGAAGGGAGTCGGCCGTCTCGTAGCCGCGACCGCCCTTGATCTGCAGGCAGTCGTCGATGATCCGCCCGCTGATCTCGGAGTTCCACAGCTTGGCGATCGCTGCTTCGAGCCGGATGTCGGTGTCGCCCCGATCGGCGAGCAGCGACGCGAGCTCGGCGACCGCCTCCATCGCGAAGGTATCCGCTGCCATCTTGCCGAGCATCTGAGCGACGGCGTCATGCTTGCCGATCGACTTGCCCCACTGCGTGCGGGTCGCCGCCCACTTTCGGGCAATCCGGAGCGCGCGCTTGGCGCCGGCGACGCCTGACGCGGGCAGCGTGAGTCGGCCGGTGTTGAGGGTGATCAGCGCAAGCTTGAGCCCTTTGCCCTCACCCCAGATCACGTTCTCCGCCGGCACGCGCACATTGGTGAAGCGCATCACGCCGTTCTCGATCGCCTTGAGCCCCATGAAGCCCAGCCGATGCACCACCTCGACGCCTGGCATGTCCGCCTCGACGATGAAGGCGGTGATCCGCTTCCCGGTCTTTGCCATCACCACCATGACTTCGGCCACCGGGCCGTTCGTGCACCAGAGCTTTTCGCCGTTCAGGGTCCAGTAGGTGCCGTCCGCGCTGAGCTCCGCGGTCGTCGCGAGGCCGGCGGGATCGGAGCCGACGCCATTTTCGGTCAGGGCGAACGCGGAGATCGCACCCTGCGCCAGGCGCGGTAGGTAGCGCTGCTTCTGCTCGGGGGTGCCGAAGAGCTTGAGCGGGACGGCGACGCCGATCGACTGCGACGCCGAGAGGAGTGCGGTGAGCGAACCATCCTGCGAGGTCACCATGCCGATCGCCTTGGTGTACATCAACTGCGACAGGCCGAGGCCGCCATACTGCTCGTCGATCTTGATGCCGAATGCCCCCATCTCGCGGAGCGACTGCACCACATCGGCGGGCACCTTGCCGGCACGGTCGATGGCATCGCTATCGACCT
>JBBQJU010000167.1:0-5949 GCA_038326215.1 Gemmatimonadales bacterium
AGCGCAGTAACGCTGGTGCGTCCGATGGTGGTGTCAGCGCACCCCGCCGCGCGTGCTGTGACGAAGGCAGCCTCGAGCGATCGCCAGAGGGTGTCGCGGTTCCAGACGAATGCCTGGCCGCCGGTGGGGGGTGCAGCGACCTCGGGTTCTGATGCTGGAATGGCCAGCAGGAGGAAGAGGACTCCAATGCTGCCGATGATCGTACCGAGCCGTGCTCGCACGTCGTTCTCCCAAGGTGTCGGCAGACGATCTCCGGCTCTGTCGATCCGGGTTCAGGGGAAAATGCGCTGCAGGATGGCCAGGCTCAAGAGTGCACCGCCGATGAGCAGGGCCAGGCAGAGCAGCCCGAGTGAGGTGAGCACGAGCACCACGAACCGGCGGTCGGCCAGCTCCGCGGTGGGGGGAGCTGTGACATGGCGTTCCAGCAAGCCAAGGTTGCGACGGTTGGCCTTCCACGCCGCGTCGAAGAGGTCGCCAAAGACGGGGATCACGCCGACTGCTGCGTCGACGGCAATATTGGCGGCCATCCGGACGAGCGTGAACCGGGAAACGCCATGGCGCACGGCAGCGGAGAGCATCGCCACCGAGAGCGCGGCACCGGCAACGTCGCCCACGCCGGGCACCAGCCCGAGGATGGGGTCGAGTCCGAAGCGGAAGGACGTCCCGGGAATCCGGATTCCATCGTCGAGCCAGGTAGTGGCACGACGCAGGTGGACGAGTGGATTGGGGTGGTCTGGGGACGGAGGCGTTGGCGTCACCATTGCAAGCTACATCGGCAGGGGTGGGATGGGCACGAGTCCGCCTGTAGCCTCCCCGTCGGGGGTTGCCCGACTACCAGCGGACCGCTCCGGGGAGGTATCATCCCCCGTCCCATTTCCGGCCCCGGAGGGCGTATCCGCTTCAGTCCGTTCCGCGCGTGGCGCCCCAGGCCCGATCTGGTCGATCGTGTCGTTGCCCCGCCCTATGACGTCGTCAATCGTGCCGAGGCGGCCGCGCTGGCCGCCGGCAACCCACTCTCCTTTCTCCATGTCGGTCGTTCCGATATCGACCTCCCCCCGGAGACCGACCCGCACGACGACCGCGTCTACGCCAAGGGGCGGGAGAACCTCGATCGCGTCCTTGCCGATGGCACCTTCGTCCATGAGGACGCGCCTGCGTTCTATCTCTACGAGTTGACCCGCGAGGGGCAGGCACAAGTCGGTGTCGTCGGATGCGTGCACGTGGACGACTACGACGCAGGACTGATTCGGAAGCACGAGAAGACTCGTCCCGACAAGGAGGACGACCGCACGCGGCACGTCCTCACGCTGTCGGCACACGCCGAGCCGGTGTTTCTCACTCATCGGCCGGAGGGGACCCTCGCGGCGCTCAACGCCGCGACGATGGCGACGACGCCACTCTATGACCTGGTCACCTACGACGGCGTGCGCCAGCGCGTCTGGCGCGTGGAAGCGACCGCGGCCTACGCCGCCGCCTTCGCCGCGATGCCCGACTGCTATGTCGCCGATGGTCACCACCGCTGCGCCAGTGCCTGGCGGACAGGGAAGGCGTTGCGCGAGGCGAACCCGAATCACACCGGCGACGAGGACTACAACTGGTTCCTCGCGGTGCTCTTTCCGTCGGATCAGCTCACCATTCTGGCCTACCATCGCGTGGTCAAGGATCTGCACGGGCTCACGCCAGCGGACTTTCTTGCACGACTCGCCACGGTTGGCACGCTGACCCCGACCACCACTGCCGACCCCAAGGCCTCAGGGTCATTCGGCGTCTACGTGGCCGGTGCGTGGTACTCACTCCGCCTCGATCCGGCCACGGTCGATGCGCACGATCCGATCGGGTCGCTCGACGCCTCGCTGCTGCAGGAGCGCATCCTCGCCCCGATCCTCGGCATCGGCGACGTGCGGACCGACCAGCGGATCGACTTCGTCGGCGGGATCCGAGGGACGGGCGAGCTCGCCCAGCGGGTGGACTCGGGGCAGGACGCCGTGGCCTTTGCGATGTACCCGGTCTCGGTGGCCCAGTTGATGGCGATCGCCGACGCCGACGCGATCATGCCTCCCAAGTCCACCTGGTTTGAACCCAAGCTGAAGAGCGGCTTCTTCGTCCACACCTTTGACCCCATGACCTCTGGAGAGGCGACGCAATGAAAGTGCTGGTGGCAGACAAGTTCGAAACCGTGGGCGTCGATGGCCTCAAGGATCTTGGCTGCGAGGTGGTGCTTCGCCCCGAGGGCGCCGTGGAAGATCTCCCGGCCACGATCGCCGAGGTGAATCCGAAGGTGCTCATTGTGCGCGGCAAGAAGGTCAGTGAGGCTGCCCTTGCCGCCGGTCCGGCACTCTCGCTGGTGATCAGGGCTGGCGCCGGCATCGATTCCATCGATGTGGCCGCGGCGTCGCGCCTCGGCATCTTCGTTGCCAACACGCCAGGCAAGAACTCGATCGCCGTTGCTGAACTGGTGATGGGCCTGCTCCTGGGTATGGACCGCCGCATTCCCGATCAGGTCGCCGACCTCCGCCGCGGCGAATGGCGCAAGGGGGAGTACTCGAAGGCGCGCGGTGTCTACGGCCGGACCCTCGGCATCGTCGGTCTCGGCCAGATCGGCCGCGAGATCGCTACGCGCGCCAAGGCGTTTGGCATGCAGGTGGTGGCCTACTCGCGGAACCTGACCAACGCGGAAGCGGAGCGCATCGGGGTGGGGTACTGCGAGACGCCGTTGGACGTGGCACGCCTTTCCGACGCCGTCTCCATCAATGTCGCCGGCGGCTCGGAGACGAAGAAGCTCGTCAATGCGGAGTTCCTCGGCGCGATGAAGCCCGGGGCATATCTCATCAACGCCTCGCGTGGCAGCGTGATGGACGAGACCGCGCTGGCCGCCGCTGTCACTGAGCGTGGCCTTCGCGTCGGACTTGACGTCTTCGACGGCGAGCCGGCGGGCGGGAAGGCGGAGTTCAAGCCGGCGATCATCGACCTGCCCGGTGTCTATGGGACCCATCACGTGGGCGCCTCGACCGATCAGGCTCAGATCGCGATCGCCCAAGAGGTGATCCGGATCGTCGAGGCATTCGCCAAGACCGGTGTCGCGCCGTACTGCGTCAACCGGCTCGCGCGCAGTGCAGCGACGCACGTCCTTTCGGTGCGGCACCAGAATCGCCCCGGTGTGCTGGCCCATGTCTTCAAGGTGCTGGCCGAGGCGTCGGTGAACGTCGAGGAAGTGGAGAACATCCCCTATCACGGGGCCGAGGCGGCTGCCGCCCGCATCCAGTTGAGTGCCGCCCCGACCGAGACCGCGCTGGCAGAGATCCGGAGCGGCAATCCGCACATCCTGAGCGTTGACCTCACGGCCATCGCCTAATCCTTTCGCGACCAGAGAGCTCTGACCATGAGTGAGCGGATCCACAATTTCGGTGCCGGCCCGGGTGTCCTCCCCGAGTCAGTGCTTCGGCAGGCCCAGCAGGATATCTGGAACATCGGTGGCAGCGGGATGGGGGTGGCGGAGCACAGCCATCGCGGGAAGCTGTTCGAGAAGATCATCACCGAGGCCGAGGAGGCCGCGCGGCAGCTCGCGGGGATCCCCGACAACTACAAAGTGATCTTCATGCAGGGAGGCGCATCGCAGCAGTTCGCGATGGTACCGATGAACTTCCTTGCGGCTGGCCGGACGGCTGACTATCTGCACACCGGGGTCTGGTCGGAGAAGGCGATTCAGGAAGCAGGGAAGTTCGGGACGACGCACATGGCGGGCTCCGCTGAGGCCAGCAAATTCACGCGGATTCCCGAGGCCTCCGCGATCAGCTACTCCGCCGATCCGGCCTACGTGCACATCACGACCAACAACACCATTTATGGCACGCAGTGGCGCGAGTTGCCGCCGGTGCCGGCCGGTGTGCCGCTGATTGCCGATACCTCGAGCGATATGTTCAGCCGTCCAATCGACGTCAGCCAGCATGGAATGATCTACGCGGGCGCCCAGAAGAATCTGGGGCCATCGGGTGTGGTGATGGCGATCATTCGCGCCGATCTGGCGGACGCGGCGCCGACGACCATCCCGACGATGCTGCAGTACCGGACCTACGTGAAGGAGCGCTCCCTCTACAACACGCCGCCGACCTTCGCGATCTACATGGTCGGGCTGGTGCTGAAGTGGATCGGCGAGACGGGCGGGTTGGCCGCGATGGGAGAACGGAACGCCGAGAAGGCTGGCGTGCTCTACGACTTCCTCGACCAGAGTGCCGTCTTCCATGCGCCCGTCCATCCGGACAGCCGCTCGCACATGAATGTGGTCTTCCGGTGCAGCAGCGACGAGCTCGACACGAAGTTCCTGAGCGAGGCAGGGAAGCGGGGCATGGAAGGACTCAAGGGCCACCGCTCTGCGGGTGGCATCCGCGCCAGCATCTACAACGCCTGCCCGCGGGCAAGCGTCGTAGCGCTGGTGGACTTCATGAAGGAGTTCGAACTGACCAATCGTTGAGACTACTTGGGCAGCCGGGTCCCCTCGCTGCGCAGGTGCACCACCGAATCCGCGCCGCCGCCAGTGTAGTGCGCGATAGTGTGGCCGACGAGCTTGTCGCCCACGAGGTGGAAGACGGTGTTGGTCTGGACCTTGGCGCCCTTGCGGAGGACGCTTTCGTACTGCGGACTCACCGACATCACACTGTCGGCATCGACGTTGATGGTCAGCTTCATCGGCGTCCGCTTCGGGAATGCCATTAACCAGCCGGCCGTGTCGGCCGACGCCTCCAGCGTGAACGTCGTCAAGACGCTATCGCTGGTGGCGCCCATCGTACGCATCTCCCAGGTGCCAGCGACTGCCGCCATGTCGATCGGGGCAGGGGCGACCGGCGCAGGCGGCTCCGTCACCACCTCCGGTGGGGCGGCCTCTTTCGCCGTACAACCCATCACGACAGCGGCACTCAGGACCAGCATCAGACGGCGCATGGTGTTCTCCAGGGTAAAGCGGGAAAGGGCGCGAGGCCCGGACCGTCATGGCGACGGGTACGTCAGGGAGCGAACGGCTTGGTGAGGTCGCGGTCGACGGCAATAGTGAACTTCCGATCCGGTTCCGTCAACCACTGGTCGTAATAGGGCGAGTAGTCGCTGATGGTCACGGTGCGGCCGTCGGCCTGCACCTCCACCAGGCGGAGGAAGCCCCCGCCACCCTTCTTCCGGTCCGGCACGACGCCGCACTGGTAGTTGACCAGCATCTGGTGCACCGAGTGGCCCAGCGGCGCCTTGCTCTCGAGGTAGCCGATGCCGTCATTCAGCACATGGCCGTTGAAGGTGAAGAGAAACTGCCTGTGCCGACTCACCAACTTCTGCCACAGCGCCTCGCCGTCGTTCACTCCCTCGATCGCGAGCGCCTTGTTGGTGCCGATGCCATACCCATGCGGATTCCACGACTGCGCTTTTGCCGGTCCAGCCCAATGGAAGCGCTGGTCGTCGGAGTACATGTAGGCGTGGGTGAGCAGGATGGCATGGTGGTCGGGGTACTTCGCGACGACCTCGTTGGCCCAGTCGACCACCGCGTCCCGCGGCCCGAACTCCAGCCCGACGATCAGGAACTTCGCCTCACCGACCGTCACCCGGAGGAAGGCGTTCTCCGATTCGCCGGCGACGCGGGCGTTGCGCTGGATGAAATAGTCGCTGAAGAACGACTCGCGCGAGTCGGTGCTGCCCCACGTCCCCATGTCATGATTGCCCGGCACCAGCAGGTGGGGAATCCCCGCCTGCCGCAACACGTCCATCGCTCGGCGCGCGTTGATCCACTCCGGGTGGACGTTGTTGTTGGTGATGTCACCAAGGTGGAGGACAAACTGAATATTGCGAGCCTGCCGCTGTCTGGCGATCCACTCTGTCTGTGCCATGAAGACGTCGGGGTAAGACTAGCTGTAGCATTGGGTGTCGGGGAGGAGGACGAAGCTCCAGCTGCCCGGCGCAGGCAGCGGTGCTGGT
>JBBQJU010000168.1:0-5931 GCA_038326215.1 Gemmatimonadales bacterium
ATCAGCACGAAGAGCCCGCCAAACAACCCCGTCTTCATTGCGGCCATGTCGAAGGTCTGCTTTCGGTCGAGTGGGACCAATCGGCGCATTTCGAGGAAGTCGAGGCCGAAGAACGGCAAGAGGCAGAGCGCCCCGAGCGCCAGTAGCAGCGCCACCAAGGACGCGGAGCGGACCGCAACCCGCTGCCCGGCAAGAATCCCGATCGAGATGATCGCTGCCAGAAGGAAGGCAAGCTGCGGGAGCGCGGCGAGGAAGGTCCCGAACACCTGGAAGCGCCAGCGGACCTCCCCGGTCGAGAACGGCCACGCCGGGACGAGGACGTCTGCGAGTGGGGAGAGAAGCGCCAGCATCAGGACCGCCAGCACAGCCGAAAACACCGCCTGGGCACGGGAGGAAAACGTCACGGAGGAAAACTGCATACAACAGCCTCGGGCGAGATGGGTAGAGTGCGGGGCCGCCCTGTGAGCCGGAGGGAGGCGTCCCCAATGGTGGCCTGACGGACGGGTACTAGGCAAGTCATGGGCCGAGTGCCCGGTTCTTGCAAAGGCATCAACGGAGATGCGCTGCCTCCACTTGACCCTGACCACTGCGCGCGGCGGCCGCCGCGACGCCATCCTCACCCTGGCGAGCCACCTCCGGCAGCTAGGGGTGACCGTTGGCGTGGTCGGGCTTCGCGACACACCGGAGCAAATCGCCCCGATCGCCGGGGAAGTCGACTTTTCGGCGGGACTCGGCCTGACCGGGCGTCCGACCATCGCGGCATTCCGCACCCTGTTGCGACTTTGCCGCACTCATGCCGTGGAAGTGCTCCATGTCCACGACGCCGGATCGCAAGCTGTTGCGTCGCTGCTACGGTGTGCCTTGCCGAAGCTGCACATTGTGATGACTTTTCACCGAACGCTCGGTGTGGATTCCGAGGGAACCCGAAACCACCTCCGGAATCGACTCACCCTCCCCTTGGTTTCCAGGGCGATCACCGCCTCGGCGGAGCGGAAGCGCTATTTCGTCAGGGAAACCTCGATGGCGGCGGAGCGAGTCGTGGTGATCCCCCACGGGACGGACCTCACACTGTTCCACCCTGACACGTCCATGCGTGCGTGGGTGCGAGAGCAGCTCGGCCTCTCCCCCGAGGTGCCGTTGGTCGTGGCGGTTGGCCACTTCGGGCCCGAAAAGGGCATCGACCTCGCGATCGCCGCCGTCGCGCAAGCCCGCGACCGACTCGATGGCGCCCCGCTCCACCTCGCCGTGTTGGGCGAGGGCCCACCGGCCCAAGTCGCGGCGATGACCGCCGCGGCTGAGGCGCTCGGCGGAGGTGTCAGCCTGTTGGGGTTCCGTCGGGACGTGGCCGCCTGGCTACAGGGCGCCGACCTGATGGTGCATGCGCCTCGGCTGGAAGCATTTGGTTTGGTGACGATTCAAGCCATGGCGTGTGGCATTCCTGTCATCGCGAGCAATGTCGGGGGACTCGGGGAAATCGTCAGCGATGGCCGCACCGGCCTGCTGGTACCGACAGAGGCGCCCGAAGCGATGGGGGCCGCGATTGCGGATCTCATCCGGGACCCTGTGCGACGGACGGCGCTCGGCGGCGCAGCTCGGCAGGATGCCATCGCGCGATTTGATGCCATGGCCTGCGCTCGGCAGCATCTGGCGCTCTATGCCGCATTGCGCTGAACCCGGCCAGGGAGGTCGCCGCAAGGCCCCACGAATGGCCTGCAACTTGCTCCCGTCTGCCTTGTGCAGTGGGTTGTTCACTCGTTTGTGCCGGAGGCTGCCGTGACTGCTGAAGTGACCATTGTCGTTGTGCCACGTGACCGCTTCAGTAGCGTGGTCGCCTGCGTCGCCTCGATCCTCGAGCACACTCCGGAATCGTTCCATCTCATGGTCCTCGACTTCGGCTACTCCCCGGCGACCACCGCGGCACTCACGTCGCTCTGTGCCGGGCGCTCGTGGGAGTTGGTTCCGTGCGGCCGCACGATCCCGATGCTCGCCTTTCGGGACGTGGTCTCGCGCATCACGACGCCCTACACCTGCTGGGTCGACAACGACACCTTCGTCACCCCGGGCTGGATGACGACACTGCTTCGCGGCGCGCACACCGAAGGGATGCGGGTGATCCTGCCACTCACCTGGGAACGCGAGGGCCTCGACATCGATGCCCGCCGCCTCTCGATGCGCGTGCACGTGTCGCATGCCGAACTGCGCAAGGTGACGGTCGGGGACACCGAGTACGTGTTTGACTACAAGCCGTTCCGTCGGGCTGCGCGCGAGGAGCTTCCAGCCGGTCCGTGGCGCATCGACTTCTTCGAGTTGCATACCTTCTTCGCCGAGACGGCAGTGCTGCGGCAACTCGATTTCCCCGCGATGGTCGTGCGAGAGCATGTCGATATTGGTATCCAGCTCCATCGACTCGGAATCCCGATCTGGTGTGAGCCGCGCGCGGAAGTCGTCTTCGACAACATCCACTCGCGGCCGACCATCGAAGACCTGCGCTTTTTCTTTTTTCGATGGGCCGACTCACGGATCGACGAGAGCCACCGCCTCTTTGCGGAGCGCTGGGGCTGGCGCTTCTACAACGAGCAGTTCCTCGAGAACTGGGCGTTCCGACGCCGAGTCTTCTCGGTTGCCCGCTTTGCCTTCGTGCCACACAAGGTGGCCGACCTCCTGTCGCGCGCACTGGTGAAGTACCTCCGGCCGCCGATTCCGAAGGCGCTCCGACCGGACCCGACCGCTCAATCAGTGCGCGCCTTTGGCGACGCCGATGCAGCCGCCTCGCCGGCACGCTGATATGCGGCCTCGACAGTGACACCCCACGCTACACCGCCGGCGCATTTTCGTCGCGGCGCGCCGATGGAATGCCATCAGGCGCGTCGTGCCGCGATGGTGCAGCGATTGGCAGCCGGACTCAGCGGCGAGGCGCTCGACTACGGCTGCGGCTGGGGCGATCTCACCGCGCGGCTGGCGCCACAATTCAGTGCCATTGCTGGCGTGGATACCGATCCTGAACGGGTCGCGTTCGCGGCCGCCGAGTATGCCCCAATCCGATTCGACGTCTGTGGGCCGGAGGGTGTCGCGTGCCCGGACGCCGCTTTCGACGTGGTCTTCTCGACCGTGGTGCTCCACTTCGTCCCGGACCCCGACGACTATCTGCGTGAATGCGCCCGCCTGCTCCGGCCTGGTGGGCACCTGGTCATTACCATCCCGAACCCCGACTCGATGTGGATGGTGGGCAGCCGGATGCTTGGTCGGGGCCGCTACCGGGCAGCGTGGGGTGGGGCAAGCGCCGAAGAATTCCCCGGTTTCCTGTTGCGTCATGGCTGGACGGTCCAGCAACACGATGGGTTCTACGATCCGCCGTTCGATCGGGTCCGCAATGTCGGAGATGTGGCGCTCTCGCTCATGAACGGCGTCGGGCACGCCCTCGGGTGGCAACGGCACAGTTCCTACAGCGGCTTTCGGGCACGGCGGGACGGGTGAGACCGGCAGGTCCGCCGTATACCGTGGTCCACTGCATCTACTCCGTGGCGATCGGCGGCCAGGAGATGGTCGTGCTATCACTGGTCAAAGAGATGGACCGGGCGCGTTTCTCGCCCCGTGTTCTCTGCTTTCAGGGTGGTGGTGATCTGGCGCCGCGTTTCGCCGCGGCGGGCGTCCCAGTCGATGTCCTCCCCGTACCCTTCAGCGCAGGCCCCACTGCCGTGCTGCCGGCGATGCGCCGCTATCTTCGCCACCATCGGCCCGCGATTCTCCACACCCATAACCCGACCCCGCACCAGTACGGCGCCCTGGCCGCGACGTGGGCTCGCGTGCCGATCCTGGTCCATACCAAGCACGGGCGCAATCAGCTGCTCACCGCGAAGGGGCGCTGGCTCGAGCGGCTCGCAGGCCGCCTGACCGACGTCGTGGTGCCAGTCTCCGCCGATGCGGCCGAGGTGACACGAACCGTCGAGCGTGTGCCGGCGGCACGCATCGCGGTCATACGGAATGGAATCGCCTTGGGCGCCGAGCCCAACGACACCCCGCGCTCCGGCTCTCGTGCGGTGCATGTCGCACGACTCAATAACGTCAAGGACCAGCCCACGTTGCTGCGTGCTGCGCGTCTGCTGGCCGACCGCGATCCGGCGTTCCGCCTCGATCTGGTCGGCGATGGTGATCAGCGCACCCACCTTGAACAACTGGTCGCCGAGCTCCGGCTCGGCGCCCATGTCCGCTTCTGCGGCTTCACGGGCGACGTCCGGCCCTACCTCGATGCCGCGAACCTCTTCGTCCTCTCCTCGGTGAGTGAGGGAATTGCACTGACGCTGCTCGAGGCGATGGCGGCTGGGCTGCCGGTCGTCGCCACTGACGTCGGTGGCAATCGCGAGGTCGTGGTCGACGGCGAGACCGGCTTCCTGGTCCCCGCGCGCGATCCGGCGGCACTCGCCGAGGCGATGGCGCGCCTCCTTGCGGCACCAGCGCTGGGCGCAGCAATGGGCCGCGCCGGCCGAGCCCGCGTCGAACGCGACTTTTCGCTCGACCGGACCATTCGTGAATACGAGGCCCTCTACGACCGCCTCCTCGCGGCCCGAGGGCTGTCGGCATGAGCGCACGCCTCGACGTGGTGGCGGCGCGTTTTATGATCCGCGCCTATGAGGGCGGATACCACCGTCGCCCGGTCTTCAAGTATTGGCGCGAACTCGAGGCGAGTCAGTGGTGGTCGCGCGAGCGCCTTGAGGCGCTCCAGTTCACGCGGCTGCAGGCCCTCGTCAAGCATGCCGAATCGACCGCCCCATGGTACCGCGACGCGTGGGCCGCGGCGGGACTGCGCGCCGACGACCTCCGCGCGCCTGCAGACTTTCACCGCTGGCCGGTCATCGACCGCGACGTCATCCGTGCGCACCGGATGGCGATGCGCAGCACCGCCGCACCGCGCCTGATCGCCAAGGCCACCGGCGGGTCAAGCGGCGTCCCGCTCCAGTTCGACCTCGACATCGACAGCAACGAGCGGCGGATGGCCGCATGGCACCGTGGCTATGGCTGGGCCGGCGCCGCACCGGGCACGCGCCAGTGGTACCTCTGGGGTGTCCCCCCGCGGTCGGCCGGCGACTGGAAGCACCGTAAAAACCGTCTCTACGACCGCCTCTACCGGCGTACCACCGAGAGCTGCTTCGATCTCTCCGAGCAAGAAGTGCCGCGCCTGGCAGCCTCGCTCGCGACGTGTCGGCCGGATGCGATCGTTGCGTACACCAACGCGATCTACACCTTTGCCCGGATGCTCGATGCGGCGGGGATCACGCCGTTCGCGCCCAGCGCGATCGTCGTTGGCGCCGAGAAGCTGCACGCGTTCCAGCGTACCGTGATCGAGCGGGTCTTCCGCGCGCCGGTCTTCGAAACCTACGGCTCGCGCGAGTTCATGTTGATGGGCGCCGAATGCGGGGCGCACGCCGGGTTGCACCAGACCACGGAGCACCTGATGCTCGAGATCGTGGACGATGCGGGCCAGCCGGTCCCGCCGGGCACCGAAGGCAACGTCGTCGTCACCGACCTGACCAATCTGGGGATGCCATTCATTCGGTACGCCAACGGTGACCGGGCCATCGCCGCCACAGAGCCCTGCCCCTGCGGGCGAGGGTTGCCGACGCTCACAGCGGTGACCGGGCGCCAACTCGACGTGTTGCAGACGCCCGACGGTGGGCGCCTTCCGGGCGAGTTCTTCCCGCACCTGCTGAAAGACATTCCCGCCGTCCAGCGCTTTCAGGTCGTCCAGGAGGAGCTGTCCCGTGTGGAACTACGCGTGATTGCTCCGGAGTGGACCGAGGCGAACGAGCGCTGGCTGCGCCGCGAGCTGGCGGCCGTCGCCCCGACGCTCCTGCTCGAGGTGACGCGTGTCGACACGATCCCACTCACCGCCGCCGGCAAGTTGCAGGTGGTGGTGAATCGACTGCCGGCCGCGCC
>JBBQJU010000169.1:0-5901 GCA_038326215.1 Gemmatimonadales bacterium
GGCTGCGCGCCCACCTGGCCCGGCCAGCGCCAATCCCAGCGCACACCAGACGATCTCACGGAGCCGCGTCATCACCGCGGCGATCAGGCCGAGCGATGCTGGCACACCGGCAAGCCCGAAGAGCAAATAGAGCGACCCCTCGCGCGAACCCATCTCCCAGGGCAGCAGGAAGAAGAGATTGACCGCGAGCGCCGAGAGGCCGGAGATCATCACCGCCGGCGTGATGCCGAGCGGCGTGCCGACGGCGTACGCCACCAGGAGCAACTCGCCCATCGCCACCCAGCGCGAGAGATAGTCGACGGCGATCGCCGCACCGAGCCGGCCCGGCCGGTCGGCGTGGAGCGTGGTGATCTGCGCATCCACCGCGGCGAGCGATGCTTCCTGCCGCGTGAGCCACGCCGAGAGACGGCCCCACTGCCGCCGCGCAACCCACCCCGTCACGCGCACGACGAAGCCGTGCCGATGCCCCGAGCGGACGACGCCGAGCGCGGCGACGATCACACCGCCCATCGCCAGCAGTGACCACCAGATCCGTCCCTGAACACCAGGTAAGGTCAAGGCGGCCGCGATCGCGGTGAGCCACATCAACAGGGACGACAGCGCGTGCAGCATGGCGTACTGGAGCACGCTACCGGCCGACTTGCGCGCACCAAGCCACGGCGTGAGCGCGGCCATGCGGTACGGCTCGCCACCGGCGTTGACGACCGGGGTGAGGAAGTTGATGGCGAAGCCGACCACGGAGATGCGGAAGATGCTGCGGAAGGGCGGCGCACCAGGCTCGTGTGCCAGCGTAATCCACCACGCGGTGGCATTGAGTCCGTACACCACGAGATGCAGGCCGACAATCGGGACCGCGAACCAGCCGACGGTGCGCGCGCCGTCGAGCAGCGTGTCGACGCCAACTTCTCGGATCAGCAACGCCAGGACTGTCGCGCCGACGAGCAAGGCGACGAGGCGGAGCGTCCGGCTCATGCGCTGGCGGTGTGCGCCGGAATGAGGCGGGCCGCCATCGTCGTCGCGAAGACGGCAATGATCAGCCCGGCAACGGCATCAACAGCATAGTGCACCTGGAAATAGACGACGCCGACGAGAATGCCGAGGGCGAACGGCAAGAGCGCCATCCCGAGTGGGCGCCAATTGCGGAAGGCCAGCAGCACCGCCGCCATCGACGCCGCCACGTGACTCGAGGGAAAGGCCGACCCCCACGAGTCACCGCCGTCGATCAGGTCGCGCACCAACCGCGACGGCAGCGCCGAATGGGCGCCATCCGTCGGCCAGCCCCAGAGATACGTCGGCCCCGCGACGGGGAAGAGCAGGAAGATCAGGTAGCAGGTGAAGAAGGCGAGCGAGATGCCGAAGATGGTCTGCCGTGCGCGCACGTAATGACCGCGCGCCCAGAGCACCGCCGGTGCGGCGATCACCAGCGGGAAGAATCCGAGGTAGGAGAGTGACAGCGGCCACGAGATCGCCGATTGCGATTGGCTGCGGCTCCAGTCATGCGCGAGCTGCCGTCCGAAGGTGGCGAACTCGAGGCGCTGGATCATGGCGTCGTGCGAGAGGCCCGCCGCTTCGCGCGGTCCGTTGACGAGGTCCACCGAGGCGTACACTGCCACCAGCACGACCAGCGGATACCACTCGGCCAGGAAGCAGTGCTTGGCACACGCTTCGTTGCGCGCCTGTGCAGCGAGGAAGACGAGCACGACCAAGAGCGCGTGCACGGTCAGCAGCCACGCCAGCTCGGCACTCGAGACCCGCAGCGTGTCCGCCCCGATGGCTTGCGCCGAGACGACGAGGAAGGAACTCGCCGTATAGAGGATCGTCAGGATGTCGAGTGGGGCGAGGGCACGCACCATCTCGGTCGGGCGGCGGGGCAACGACATCGTCGTCCGGTGATCGGGTTGGCGGGCGGCTCAGGGGACCGCGCCTCCACCGAAAGATGGGCGGGCGGCCACGGCAAAGCCACCGGAGACTACTTCTTCAGCAGTGGGACGAGCGGATCGCGGATCGAGTTCCACAGGAATTGGGGCAGGGTCTCCCGGGGAGTCCATCGGTGGTCAATGCGCCCATCCAGGGGCGGCTCCTTCTTCCCGGTCGTGTTGTCATCCCGGACCAGGAAGGCGTTGGCCACGAACTTTCCGACAGCCCGCTTGAGGCCGCCGAAGATGCCGGTGTTCTTTCGGTCCAGACCGGGGAGCTCGATCCCGAGGTTGGTCCACCTTGGCGTGATCCGACCGCGTGCGCGCCCGCTCGTGACCGTCGCTTCGAAAGCGATCCCCTCGATCCGCCCGCGAGTGAACTTCACGCCCGCGCCATCGGAGGCGAATGGGTTCAGTGCCATCGCGTCCATTGCGCCGAGGCGCCCTCGATAGCGCAGGCTGAATTGGTCGGCGAGGAGCGGCATCTCCAGCTCAAAGTGAAAGGGCGCCGCCCCCATCAACCGGGCATCCGCCACCAGGCGGAACGGCATGCTGTCCTGCATGCGGGTTGGGTCGTTTGTGAAGTTCAGGAGGGTCGCGCGCAGCGATCGGAAGGCGATTACGCCCGGGGCAGGGGCGGCGATGGCGTGCTCGCGGTACCGAGCCTCGCCGGCGAGGGTGAGTGTGTCGGCGCCGAAGGAGAGGCCCAAGTTGCGCAGGACCTGTTGGGGATACTGGTGGCTCGTCCGGTTGCCACGTGCCACGGGCATCCGCTTGTCGGTCAGGATGTCGAGCTCGACGCCGGTCGCATCGCCGCGACGGATCTGGAACGCGCCCTTCTGGAGGTACGCGGGCAGGTCCATTCCGGCGATGGCCACGCGCGTCGCCGAGAGCACCATGCGATCGGTGCGGAACGGGTGGCGTCGCCGGAAGGCCGCATCGTTGCCCTCGGGGCCGATGCGGAGTGAATCCACCGTTGCGGTACCGGCGGCCACGCTCAACCGCAACGCGCCCACGTGCAGCTGATCATCACCCTGCCGCCGGGTGAGCTGGTCGGCCGCGACGGTGATCCGCCCCACCGGGAATGCCGTGCTCCAGGTGGTGGAATCATCGAAGTGCGCGCCCTCCACGGCGAGGTGGTCAAGCGTCGTCACGGCCATGTCTTGTTGGCGCACCGCCCCTTCGATGAGCGTGAGGTCGCGCATGTCGAGGGTATCGAGGCGCATGTCGCGCCCCAGTGCGCGGAGTAGCGAGCCCACGGTCCGTCGCGCGAGTGGCGTGGCAGGGACTGGGCGAGGCACGGTCGTCGCCTTGCCGCTAGGCGCCGGCGTGCTGCTCGGGGGGGGGAAGCGCAACAGCGCGCGCTCCACGGCGAGGCGGCGCACACTGACGTCACCGGCGGTCAGGAAGCTGCGCCAATCGACGCCGCGCAGCGCAAGGTGACCAACCTCAAGTGCCTGAAAGCCCAGCGAATCGCCGAGCGAGCCGACGATCGGCTCGTAGACCAAGCCGTCGAGCTGGAAGGTACCGCGACCGAGGGACGCCGACATTGAATCGAGCGAGAGGCGCGCCGCGGCTTCACGATTCCCTTCGAAGCCGACCAGCCGCAACGAGACGTCGCGCGAGAGGAGTGGCCCACGCTCCTCGACCGGCTGCTTCGGGTCGTAATGGAGCGAGTCCAGTCGCACGGCGAAGCGATCGAGGGAGAGGACCGTGCGGCGCCGATTGCGTCCCGCGAGCCCCAAGGCAATCGAGACCCGCGGGAAGGCAATCGTGTCAATGGTGATCGACGGGACCTCGCGCGGCAGATCGAGGTTGTCCCGCAGCGAGAGGAAGACGCCCGGGCGAAGCGGGCCGGCGGCGGCACCTCGCGTCGGCGCGGGGACCTCGCCCTCGAGTCGGACACTATCGCAGCCGGCGCTCCGCATGTGGAGGCCCCGGCGCGCGGCCAGTCGGTCGAGATCGATTCCCTCGAGATCACAGCCGAGAAAGCGTAGCGTCACGGTCGGGAGCGGGGTCGCACGACGCGCATTGGCGGCAGCGTCCGTCACCAACGTGATGGTGTCGATCCCCACCCGGTGTTTGGCCTCGTCGACGACGATGGTCGAGGCATGCAGGCGATAGACGCCATCCGACAGGCGGGAGACTTCGCGCTCGGCCCAACGACGGACCTTCGGATCCACGATCGCCACGGCCCGGCCGCTGATGGCCCATCGCTGGCTGTACGCCAGATAGCCGAGGGCCAGCACGGTGGTCGCGATCCCGGCGAGGAGCAGGAGCCGACGGCTGCGGCGAGGGAGCGAAGGCATGGCCCAAACGTGGGAGCGGAAGCGAGGCATGGCAACCACCTCGAAGGAGCGAGGTGTGGCGCGGACGCGTCGTAACCATCCTAGCAAAGCAGCAGCCCGCGGAGGTGTGTTCCGGAGCGTTTTGGTAAGGCGATGCAGTCAAAGGACTTGCGCCGCGGCCGCCGAGGTGATGCTCGCGGCCCATCGCTTGCCAGTATGGGGGCGTGCGTTGCGGCAGCGGGCTGCGACCGATCGACATGAGAGTGGGTGGACCGATGAAGCTGATGGAGAACGCCCTTCCCACCGAAACCGACCAGGCATCCTCTGGCCGACGGCGTCATCTGGAGAAGATGGAGGCCATCACCCGACTTGCCTCTGGTCTCTCCTGCGAACTGACCCCGCTGCTGCGCGACGCCGGCACGACGGTGCAGTCGTTGGTGGGGAGTCCGCTGATCGACTCCACGTTGCACGCCCAGCTCGAGGATGTGCGCGAATCCATTCAGCGCAGCGCCATGATTGTCCGGCAGTTGGAGGCGGTCGGCCGTGCCGTCCCGCGGCCAGCCTCCGAGGTCGCACTCGACGAAGTCCTCACCCGGTTGCGTCCGATGTTTCCGCGACTGGCTGGCCCGCACATCCGCATTGTCGAGACCTACGCAGCACGCCATGACCGCGTCGTCGCCGAGCATGGTCAGCTGGAACAGGTGCTCCTCACGCTGGTGGTCAACGCCCGCGATGCGATGCCGCTCGGCGGCCAGATGACGATCAGCACGCGCCGGTGGACCCTCGACGCGCCACGGCCACACCGCCACGGCCTGCTCCCTGCCGGCGAGTGGCTCGTGGTCGAGGTCAGCGACACCGGCGTCGGCATGGACGAGGCAACCCTCGCCCAGCTCTTCGAGCCGTTCTTCAGCACCAAGCAACTCGGCTTCGGCAGCGGCCTCTCGCTCTCGGCGGTGTATGGCATGATGGGCCAGCGTGGCGGCCAGGTGATCGTGGCGAGCGAGCCGGGCGCAGGCACCACCGTCACGATCTGTTTTCCGGCGCAGGCCGTCGCCGTGGGTCAGGCGCGTGATGACGATGCACAGACGGCGGTGCTCGTTGTCGATGATGACGAATGGGTACGCAATGTCACCGCCCGGATTCTGCGCCGGGCTGGATACGGCGTGCTCGAGGCCGACCACGGCGAAGCGGCGCTTGAATTGCTCCGCGACGTCGCCGGCCAGTGCGTCGGGACCGTGCTCACCGACATCTACATGCCGCGGTTGGACGGGCGCCGGCTGGCCGAGCTGGTCCGCCGCGAGCATCCGGGGCTGCACGTCGTGCTCATGACGGGGGATGCCACGGGTTCGGACGGGGTGCAGCACATCCTCCGGAAGCCGTTCACGGCCGGTGAACTGCTTGCTGCGGTGCAACGCCCCCACGCGGTCTGACGCGGTCGGCGCCGCATCAGTCGTATCGGGGGGAGGCCGTCACGGCTCCCCCCGAAGTGTTTCAGGCGGTTATCTTCTCGCCCGGGACGGCGGGGACAGGTCCTGCCGGCAAAGCGCTCACTTCCGAGAGTGGCCATGAAAGCGAACGACATCCGCAAGGGCACGGTGATCTACTTCGACGGGAAGCCCCATCTCGTGATGGACTTCACGCACCGGACGCCGGGCAATCTGCGCGCCTTCGTCCAGGTCCGGTTGCGAAACCTCGGC
>JBBQJU010000170.1:0-5866 GCA_038326215.1 Gemmatimonadales bacterium
GGGTCGTCTCATCGGCCTCGTGCTCCAACGCCTTGATCAGCTCGACGGCGGCCCACCGCGCATCGCCCTGGGAGGTGAAGAGCTCGATCAATCGCCGCGAGGCCTCGACCGTCGTGGTCGCGATCGCGGTAAAGAGCTCGAAGAAGCGTTCGTCACGGGGCAGCAGGCGGATGGCCATGGGAGTCGGCGAACCTGGTCGGAGACGGGCTAGTACGAGCCGCGCAACTGGTGCGCCGGCTCGGCGAGGACGTGGACTTCCCCGAGGAACTGCTTGGCCAGCTTGTCGAGCTCGCTCTCGCCCGGCTGGTCGGTGCGGATGGTCACGCGCGTGTAATGTCCGCCTTCGGCCTGCACGGCGACCCGGACCGTGCCGAGGGCACCCGCAAAGGATCGTCGGCGAGGCGTCTCCTCGGTCGGGGCGAGCCGCGCGCCGAAAAACGCGGCGGCGGCAGCGATGGCGGCGTCGGGCGACACGGAGGTGCGATGGAAGTATTGCATGTGAGTTGGAGAAACTACCGTTCGGATGAGATTCGGGCAATCGCGAATGGAGAGCGAATGTAACAACGGGGCCACAATGTGGCCCCGTTGGGTGCAACCGCTGGCATGCCGACGGGATCAGTCCCCGTGCGGATAGTCCTGTCCGAGGTGGGTGATCATCTCCTCGCCCATCATCCACCGCAGCGTGTTCTTCAGCTTGGTGTGCTGGATGAAGAGGTCGTGCTCCGGGTAGAGGCCCGGCGTCACCTGGGGGCTCTTGAAGTAGAACGACAGCCACTCCTGCACCCCGCTCATCCCGGCACGCTGCGACAGGTCGAAGAAGAGGGCGAGGTCGAGCACCAGCGGCGCGGCCAGAATCGAGTCGCGACAGAGGAAGTCGACCTTGATCTGCATCGGGTAGCCGCACCACCCGAAGATGTCGATGTTGTCCCAGCCTTCCTTGTTGTCACCGCGGGGCGGGTAGTAGTTGATCCGCACCTTGTGATACATGTTGGCGTACAGCTCTGGGTAGAGCTGCGGCTGCAGGATGTACTCGAGCACGCCGAGCTTCGACTCTTCCTTGGTCTTGAACGACTCCGGGTCGTCGAGGACCTCGCCGTCGCGGTTGCCGAGGATGTTGGTGCTGTACCACCCCGCGACGCCGAGCATGCGCGCCTTGAACATCGGGGCCAGCACCGTCTTCAGCATCGTCTGGCCGGTCTTGAAGTCCTTGCCGCCGATCGCGACGCCCTTCTCGCGCGCCAGCTTCTCGAGGCAGGGGATGTCGCAGGAGAGGTTCGGTGCGCCATTGGCGAACGGGACCCCTTCCATGATGGCGGCGTAGGCATAGAGCATCGACGGGGCGATCACCGGATCGTTCGCGTCCATGGCCGCTTCAAACGCCTCGAGCGTCTGATGCTGCGGGCCGGGCACGATGAAGATCTCGGTCGAGGCGCACCAGACGATGACGCATCGGGCGACCCCGTGCTTCTGCTTGAAGTCACGGATGTCCTGACGGAGCGACTCGGCGAGTTCACGCTTCGTCTTGCCCTGCTTGACGTTGGTGCCCGTGAGCCGCTTGACATAGTGCTGATCGAACACCGCCGGCATCGGCGTGATCGACTCGAGGAAGTCCTTGATCGGGAAGACATGCTCGTGCTTGTCGAAGACGCCGCAGTGGAGGCACGACTGGTAGGCATTGTCCGACACCGGATCCCAGGCGCCGAACACGAGATCGCTGAGCGGCGTGATCGGGACGAAGTCCTTGATCAGCGGCGCGCGACCATCGGTGCGCTTGCCCAGCCGGATCGTCGACAGCTGCGTCAGCGAGCCAGTCGGCTTCGCGAGACCGCGACGGGCCAGCTCGACGCCGGCGATGAAGGTCGACGCGACGGCCCCGAGGCCGACGCACAGGACACCGAGCTTGCCTTCGGCCGGAGCAATCGTCCGGACATTCTGATCAGCCACGCGTAGTTCCCCTTGACTGGGCATCGTTGGCGGTTTCCCGGTGGACATGGGCGAACCGCTGACCGACGGTGATGAGCGACAACAAGGTGAGCAGGGCGACGATCGCCGTGAGCACCAGGGCACCGGGCCCCGCGCCAATGATCAGCGTCGGAAGACCGAGCCCGAGAATCCGTTCAGCCCGCTGGGCGATGCCGACCTTGCACTCCAGGCCGAGCCCCTCCGCACGGGCGCGCATGTACGACACCAGCAAGGCGGCCACGATCCCGACCATGCACAGGACCACCGCCCCGTCCCGCCACCGGACATCCGGCGCCCGCATAAGATAGGCGGCGATCCCGATGAACGAGGCCCCATCCCCCACCCGGTCCAGGGTGGAGTCGTAGAACGCCCCGAAGCGGCTTTCCTGCCCCCCAAGCCGGGCCACTTGGCCGTCGAGGGTGTCGATCATGCCGCTGACGAGCAACAACAGCCCGCCCCAATGGATCGCCCCCATGCCAAAGGCCACCGCAGAGGCGAGGATCAGGAGCGCCCCGACCGTGGTCAGCGTGTTGGGGGTGACCCCGGCCCGGAGGAGAGCCCGGACAAACGGCGCCATGCCGTCGTGGTAGATGCGCTTGCTCGCATTTGATACCAAGTGCGCCTTGCGCCCCCGATCCGGGTGGTCCCAACGGTTCCGCCGCCCCGGACGGGGCGGCGGATTGGTGTCAAAACGTAACGGGCGAGGGGGGAGGCGGCAACGAGCCGCACTCAGGGATAGAGCTGGAACGGCGCCACCCGGACCCGGTACGCCGCCAGCGCCGGCCGCCAGGCCGCCACGATGTCCTCCGGATCCTCGCCGCGGAGGAGCGCCTCCCGGAGCTGATGTCCCCCGGCGAGTCGGTCGAAGGAGCCGCCAATCTTCAGCTCCGCCGGGTGCACCGCCTGGATCGCCGCCAGCAAGTGGATGGCGGTCCGGGTGGGATCATAGCTGGCGCGGTTGACGATGCGGAGCCGGATTCCGACCACGGACGTCTTGGCGAACTTGCCATCGCCCGGGGCAATCGGGGTGAACCGCGTTCCCTCGAAGGCCACCCCGGGGAGCTTGTCCCGGCGGATCCGCGCCAGCACCGCCGTGGTGTCGAGCCACGGTGCGCCGATGACGTGGAAGGGGAGATCGGTCCCCCGCCCCACCGAGAGCGCGGTCCCTTCGAAGAGGCAGGTGCCCGCATAGTGGAAGAGGGCATCGACGTCGCGGAGGTTTGGCGACGGCGCCCGGAACGGCAACCCCGTCGCCTCGAAGGCGTCGCTGCGCCGCCACCCATCCACCGGCACGACGCGCAGGTCGACCGTGATCCCGAGGTCGTGTCGCGCCAGACGTGCCTCCTCGCCCAAGGTCAGTCCGTGGCGCATCGGCACGGCCAGGCGCCCGACCATCGAGGTGTAGGCGGTGTCGAGCACATTCCCCTGCACGGCGCCGCCGAGCGGATTCGGGCGGTCGAGGATCACGACGGGAATGCCGAGCGGGCCAGCCGCCTGCATCACCTCGACGGTCGTCGCGAGGTAGGTGTAGTAGCGCGACCCAACATCGGGGAGGTCAACCAACAGCACGTCAATGCCGGTGAGCATCGCCGGGGTCGGCCGGACGTTCTGTCCGTAGAGGGAGTAAATTGGTGTCTGCGTCGCGCTGTCCACCGCGGAGGCCACGTTCTCCCCGGGTGCGGCCGTTGCGGCGAGACCGTGCTCCGGGCCGAAGAGCGCCACCAGATTCACCCCGGCCCCGCGCAGCCGATCGATGGCGCTGATCCCGTCCGCATCGACGGCGGCAAGATTGGTCACCACGCCGACGCGGCGCCCACGCACCATGGCGATGGAGTCGGTCAGCAGCACCTCGATGCCGGGACGCACCAGCCGAAGCGTGAAGTTCGCGGGCGCAGCGAACACCGGCGCGGCCGTGATCGTTGAAGGCGCACCACCCGGCCGCACCGTGGCGCCCGACGCGGCGCACGCCGACACGCCGAGCAGCAGTACCATCCACCTCTTGCCGAGCTTCGACTGCCCGTGACCCTGCATCCTGCCTCCCCGCGTCTGTGGATCGTTGCCGCCCTGATGGCGTGCGCCCCATTCCCTGGCAGTTCGACGCGCGCCGCGGCGACTGCCCCGAGTGTCAGCCACGCCGACACGGTCACGGTCCTGCTCAGTCGACTGACCGTTCGCCAGAAGGTCGGCCAGCTGGTGATGCCGTGGCTGCTCGCGGACTATGCCGCGACGGATGCGCCGACGATGGTGCGCGCGCGGATGTGGGTGGACTCTCTGCAGGTCGGCGGCATCATCATCTCGACCGGCACGCCGCTCGACATGGCTGCCAAGTTGAACGCATTGCAGCGTCGCGCGCCACTCCCCCTGCTCATCTCGGCCGACTTCGAGGGGGGGACGACGATGCGCGTCGCGGCAGGCACCGGCTTCCCCACGCAGATGGGGGTCGCGGCGACCGGCCGGGTCGAGGATGCCTACACCATGGGGCGCATCACGGGCGTCGAGGCTCGCGCAATGGGCGTGCACCTGGCCTTCGCGCCGGTGGCCGACGTCAACAGCAATCCCGACAACCCGATCATCAACACCCGCTCGTTCGGCAGCGATCCGCGAGCCGTCGGCGCGCTCGTCGCAGCCACCGTGCGCGGGCTCAAGGATGGCGGCGTCCTCGCCACGGCAAAGCACTTCCCTGGCCACGGCGACACCGACACCGACTCCCATCTCGCCATGCCCGCATTGCCATTCGGCTACGCGCGGATGGACACGCTGGAGCTGATTCCCTTCCGCAGCGCCATCAGCGCGGGCGTCGATGCGATCATGTCGGCGCACATCGCACTCCCGGCGATGGACAGTGGGATGGCACGCCCGGGCACGCTCTCGCCCGCGATCCTCACCGGCCTGCTGCAGGACTCGCTCCACTTCACCGGGCTGGTGACAACCGACGCGCTGGACATGGGCGCCATCGTCAAGACGTTCGGGGCCGACGAAGCGGTGATCCGCGCCTTTGAGGCGGGCACCGACATCCTGCTCATGCCGGCCGACCCGGTCAGCGCGATCACCGCGATGACGAAGGCCGTCGAGGGCGGCCGCATCTCGATGGCGCGCCTCGATCGCTCGGTACGCAAAATCCTCGAGCTGAAAGTGAAGATGGGGCTCTTCCAGCAGCGGGAAGTAGACCTCATGCGGGTGGCGGACGTCGTTGGTACCGCGGCCTCGCAGGCGATCGCAGCCGACATCACGTCGCGTGCACTCGTGCTGCTGAAGGATTCCCTCGGCACCGTCGATGCGCTGCGTGCCGCCCCGCGCAAGGTGGCGCTCGTCAGCATCGCCGATGTCGGCAGCACCCTCGGCACCACACTCGCCACTGACCTGCGTGCCGCCGGCTATACGGTCACGGCGGTGCGCGTCTCGACCACCGAGCCCACGCCGAAGGAGTTGACGGCCGCGAGGGCCGCGATCGACGGCGCCCAGAGTGTCGTGCTGGCCACCTCGGCACGCTGGGGTTCCTACAGTGGCGTGATCGGCCTGGCACCGACGACCGCCGACCTGCTCAAGACGCTGACCGCGAAGAAGCCGGCGATCCTCATCTCCTTCGGGTCGCCCTACATCATCAAGCAGGTGCCGACGGCAGCGAGCTTCGTGATTGCCTGGAACAACAGCACGCTCGCCGAGAAGGCGGTCGCGCAGGCGTTGAGCGGACGGCGGGCCATCACCGGTCACGCCCCGATCCCGATCCCAC
Organism: Gemmatimonadales bacterium; assembly: GCA_038326215.1. Taxonomy (GTDB): domain Bacteria; phylum Gemmatimonadota; class Gemmatimonadetes; order Gemmatimonadales; family GWC2-71-9; genus Palsa-1233. The sequence continues at coordinate 5,693 of JBBQJU010000170.1, forward strand.
CGTTCTGGTCCCTCGGCACCGGCCTCCAGCGCGACGTCGTCGGCGGCCAGCGCCCATGAGGCGGGTCTTCGGCGCGGTGCTGCTGCTCGCGGGCTGCGCGCACGGCCCCCCGCACACCGTGCCGCTGCCGGTCTCGGCCTCCCTCGCAACGCGTCTGGCGCCGGTCACGGCCGT